>NZ_JBVJHZ010000043.1:0-51209 GCF_055586545.1 Glycomyces sp. NPDC050141
CCCCCCCCCCCCCCCCCCCCCCCCCCCCCCCCCCCCCCCCCCCCCCCCCCCCCCCCCCCCCCCCCCCCCCCCCCCCCCCCCCCCCCCCCACTGCCGTGTCCGCGTCCGTCTCCGTTACCGGATCGCGCTGCAACCCCAGGCGCACCACAGGCGTGATGGGAATGCCCATCGCGAATCCGGCACATTCGTTTCCATTTGGCAGACGGAAAACGGAGCACTTCCCCGTGGAACTCAAGCAATCCTTCAAGCAGGCGGGCCTCTTCGGCCTCGCCACGACCGCGGGCCTCCTCGGCTCGCTCGCGATCGCCTCGGCCGCGCAGGCCGCGATCGCCACGATCCCGATCAACGGCGGCAACGTGCCCACGACCGCCGAGGACTTCCAGAACTCCTGCGAGAACCTGCCCGGCGACATCGCGTCCGATGTCGACGGCTGGGTCTTCGTGCTCCCGGCCTCCGCCGGGGTCGAGGAGAACTTCATCTCCGTGACCGCGACCTTCGAGGACGGCAACGGCGACGAGCAGGTCCTCAGCACTGACGGCGACGGCGCGATCGTCTCCGGCTCGGGCGACAACAAGGCCTACATCCTCACTCCCGCGGGCTGGACCCTGCTGGACGCCGAGGCCGAGGTCGAGGACCCCGCCGAGGGCGCGTTCTTCAACCTCACCCACACCTGCCCGGGCACGCCGGGCGAGGAGGAGACCACCCCGGCCGAGGAGCCGTCCTCGCCCGGCGAGGAGTCCTCGACCCCGGGTTCGGAGTCCCCGAGCGAGAGCGGCACGCCCGGCGAGGCCTCGACCTCCCCGGTCGGCTCGAACCTGCCCGTCACCGGCACCCCGCTGACGATCGCCCTGGTCTCGGCCGCGGCGCTCGCCGCGGGCGGTGCCGCGCTGGTCATGTTCCTGCGCCGCCGCCGCGAGGCCCAGGACTGGTAGTCCGCTGAGGCGACCGGGAACCCACGCCCCGGTCGCAGCACCGATCCCTCGATACGACGCCCCCCGGTTCCCGGACCGGGGGGCGTCGTCGTGTTCGCCCGATACGGCAGGGGTTCGTGGCGCAGTTTCGCAGGTCAGCCTTTCGGTCGAGTGGGCAGTCAGCCGAAAAGGATGCAACGCGGCGGCCCTGACCTGCGTGAAGTGAACGCCCATCATCGAATACGGCTCCGCCGTAGGCGAAACGGTTGAAACCGGCGCGTTCGACCGTTCTGCCCGCTCGCATCATCGGAGAGACCCTTGAAATTCACACGCCGCCACAAGACCCTCGCCGCCGCAGCGGGCGCAGGTCTGGCGGGAGCCGTCGCGCTCGCGTTCGCGTTGCCCGCCCTTGCTACTGACTACGACACCATCCCGATCAACCAGGGCAACGTGCCTACGACCGCCGCAGGGTTCGAGAACCAGAGCTGCGACCAGGTCCCCGAGGACACCGCCGACTGGCTCGACGGCTGGGTGTTCGTGCTGCCCGGCAACAACGGCGCCTTCATCTCGGTGACCGCGACCTTCGAGGACGAAGCCGAAGTCGAGCACGTCGAACAGGGCACCGTCGTCACCAACGGAAACAGCGGCAACTACAAGCACGCCTACATCGTCACGCCTGCAGGCTGGACCCTCGTCGGCGCCGAAGCCGAGGTGGACTTCGGGGAAGGTAAGGGGACGGGGAAGTTCAACCTGACCCACACCTGCCCGGCCACTGAGGACGAGCCCGACGAGGAGACCACGAGCGCTGAGGAGACCACCTCGGCTGCGGAGGAGACGACTTCCGCAGAGGAGACGCCGAGCGAGGAGCCCACCACTTCCGCCGAGGAGACCACCTCCGCTGAGGAGACGCCGAGCGAGGAGCCCACCACTTCCGCCGAGGAGACCACCTCCGCTGAGGAGACCCCGAGCGAGGAGCCCACCACCTCTGAGGCGGCGACCACCTCGCCCGCCGTCGAGACCACTTCGCCCGGCGAAGCGTCCTCGAGCCCGGTGGACGAGTCGTCCAGCCCCGCTGAGGAATCGTCGAGCCCGGCCGAGTCGCCGTCCGAGTCCGCGCCGACCACGTCGAGCGCCGCACCGAGCGCGGCCGCGACCACCCCGGCCGGTTCCACGCTGCCGACCACCGGTTCCCCGCTCGTCTGGGTCCTGGCCGCGGCAGGGGTGCTGCTGGTGGCAGGTGCGGTGGTCCTCGTCCTCATCAGCCGCCGCAGCGGAGCCGAAGAGGCCTAGGGCCCGTTACCGAACTGTTATGCAACCGGCCGAGCGGCCGTCGCGTTTAGCAGTTGTCTCAGGGCAGGAAGCCCGATTCGTCGGGAAGAGACGTTGAACTACCGCCCGCTGCTTGACGGTGCGGTCCTTGTCGAGCCCCCGGAATCCTGCCACCGGGGGCTCGACCCTAAGTCGACGCCCCGGAGCCGTCCCCCCCTTGGCTCCGGGGCGTCGCTTGTTTTCCAGGTCATATCGTGCGCGTAAAACTCACATTCGCGGGACCCGAAGACTTTCTTAACCCCGGCGGACCCGGTACATTACCCGCAGGTTCAGTACCTGCCCCGTTACCCTGTTTCCCGAGGTGCCAGCTGCCCGGCATCGCACCACGCCCGCACAGGAGTGCCCGCCACATGGCAACTGACGCCACAGAAGAGAAGAAGGACGCGCCGCAGCCCGGCCGCCTCGACCAGTTCTTCGGGATGACCGAGAACAAGACCAACTGGAAGCGCGAGGTCCTCGCCGGGACCACGACCTTCCTCGCGATGGCGTACATCCTCGCCGTCAACCCCGGCATCCTCAGCTTCGCGCTGTCCGGTGCGGGCTTCGACGCGCCGAACCCGGGCGCGGTGTTCACCGCGACCGCGCTCGCCTCCGCGCTCGGCTGCCTCGTCATGGGCCTGTGGGCCCGCTACCCGATCGCGACCGCGCCGGGCATGGGCCTGAACGCGTTCTTCGCGTTCACCGTGGTCATGACGCTCGGCATCCCGTGGCAGACCGCGCTGACCGGCACGCTCGTCTCGGGCGTGCTGTTCTTCGTCCTCGCCGTCACCGGTGCGCGCGAGGCGATCGTGAACGCGATCCCGGCGCAGCTGAAGCTCGCGGTCGGCGCGGGCATCGGCCTGTTCATCGCGTTCATCGGCCTCAAGGGCGGCGGCCTCGTGGTCGCCAACCCCGACACGTTCGTGAGCATCGGCGACTTCTCCGACGGGGCCGTGCTGCTCACCGTGTTCGGCCTCATCGTGACCGCCGTGTTCATGGTCCTGGGCTGGAAGGGCGGCGTGTTCTACGGCATGCTCGCCACGCTGCTGGTCGGCGTCCTCACCGGCGTCATCGACTTCGAGCTCGCCGAGGGCTTCAGCCCGAACCTCGACTCGTTCGGCGCGGCCTTCACCGGCTTCGAGGACGCCTTCACCGTCCACATGATCGCGGTCATCCTGACCATGCTGTTCGTGGACTTCTTCGACACCGCCGGGACGCTGTTCGCCGTCGCGGGCCAGGCCGGTCTCGTCAAGGAGGACGGCAAGCTGCCGCGCGCGGGCCGCGCCCTCGCCACCGACTCGATCGCGACCACCGCCGGTGCCGTGTTCGGCACCTCGACGACGACCGCGTACATCGAGTCCACCGCGGGCGTCTCGGTCGGCGGCCGCACCGGCCTCACCGCCGTGACCACGGGCTTCTGGTTCCTCGTGTCGCTCGTGGCGTTCCCGGTGTTCGGCCTGGTGGCCAACAACCCCGAGGTTACCGCGCCCGCGCTCATCGTCGTGGGCGTGCTCATGGCGAAGGCGCTCGGCCAGATCGTGTGGGACAAGCTCGAGTACGCGATCCCCGCGTTCCTCATCGTGGCCGTGATGCCGCTGACCTACTCGATCTCGAACGGCATCGCGATGGGCCTGGTGTTCTTCCCGGTCATGATGGCCGCCAAGGGCCGCTGGAAGGAAGTGCACCCGATCGCCTGGGTGCTCATGCTCGCCTCGGTGGGCTACTTCCTGTTTTTGACTGAGTAGCGCTTGACTGAGTAAGCAGGACAAGCAGAAGGGCCCGGGATCGCCTCCCGGGCCCTTTCGCGTATCCGCTTACGCCGCGCGGCGCAGCGCCTCCGTCAGCTTCAGGCGCGAACCGGTGTAGAGCACTGAGCGCTTGTACAGCTGCGCGCCGAGCGCGAGGGCCCCGGCGGCGGCGAGCACGAGGAGCGCGATCGAGAGGGCGATCTCCCAGGCCGGGACCGTGCTGATCGCCATGCGGGTGGGCATGCAGATCGCCGAGAACGGCGGCACGATCGACAGGACCTGGGCGAGGGTGCTGCTGGGCGCGTTGAGCAGGAAGATCGACCCGACGTAGCTCAAGGTGAGCGACATGATGAGCGGGGTCAGGACCGATCCGGCCTCTTCTTGGCGGGAGACGAGCGAGCCGACGCCGCCCGCGAGCGTCCCGAAGAGGACGAGCGCGATGAGCCACCAGCCGATCGTGGAGACCGCCGCGGAGGCGGTGCCCGGCGGCAGGTCGCTGAGGACGCCGGTGGAGGCGGAGACGGCGAGGCCGACGCCGACCATCGCGACGAGGTTCACGAGCGAGATCACGCCGAGGCCGATGACCTTGCCGCCCAGGAGCTGCCAGGGCTTGAGGCTGGTCAGCAGGATCTCGACGATGCGGCTGGACTTCTCCTCGACGACGCCCATGGCGATGTACTGCACCGGGGTCATGAGCATCATGAACATGATGATGGAGATGACCAGGCCCGTGAGGTAGCTCGTGCCCTGGTCGACGTCGCCTTCGAGCGACACGGCCTCGAGCGGCTTCGTGGTGAGCGCGGTCGCGATCTCGGCGTCGCTGAGCCCGGCCGCCGAGAGGTTGGTCTGGATCGTCGCGGCCTGCCAGGCGGCGTCGAGCTGGCTTTCGAGCGAGGTGTCGACGGCGTCCTCGCTGTAGAGCGTGCCGTCGGCGACGGCCGCGTCCACGTCGCCGTCCTTGACGCCGGCCTCGGCTTCCGCGGCCGTGTCGTACATGGTGATGTCGAAGCCGCCCATGGCTTTCAGCTGGGCTTCCATGGCGGGCGCGGCGGTCCCGGCGAGGCCGATCTTCTCGTCGCTGCTGCCGCCGCCGAAGCTGTTGAGGATGGTCGGCAGGGCCGCGAGCGCGCCGACGATGACGACGGTGACGATGAGGCTGATGATGTTCGACTTCGCGAGGCCGCGCACGCGGATCTCGCGTCCGGCCACGAGCATGAGCCCGCGCATGCGGGAGGCCTCGGGGATCTGGGCGCTCATCGGGTCACGGCCTCTCGGAAGATCTCGGCGATGGTGGGCTGGTCGTACGCGAAGTGGGTGACGCGCCCGGCGGCGGCGGCGATGCGCAGCACCTCCTGGTCGTCGCCGTCTTCCACGAGGTAGTCGTCGCCGTCGCGGGTGACGGTGCCGGGCAGCGCCTCCGTGAGGTCCTGGGCGGTCTGGACGCTCACGCGCAACTGCTTGACCTCCTTGGCCTTCAGCTCGTCGACCGATCCGGCGGCGATGATCGTGCCGTTGCCGATGATGACGACGGAGTCGCAGAGCCGCTCGATGAGGTCGAGCTGGTGGCTGGAGAAGATGACGGGCGCGCCGTCGGCGGCGCGGTCCTTCAGTGCGGTGCCCATGACGTCGACGGCGAGCGGGTCGAGGCCGGAGAACGGCTCGTCGAGGATGAGCGCTTCGGGGTCGTGCACGAGGGAGACGGCGAGCTGGACGCGCTGCTGGTTGCCCAGGGACAGGTCCTGTACGAAGTCGCCGGAGCGCTCGGTGAGGTTCAGCTGCTCCAGCAGTGCGGCCGCGGAGCGTTTGGCTTCGGCGCGGGTCATGCCGTGCAGTTCGCCGAAGTACGCGATCTGCTCGCCGGTCTTCATCTTCGGGTACAGGCCTCTTTCCGAAGGCATGTAGCCGAACCGGCGGCGGGCCTCGACGTCAAGCGGCGCTCCGTTGTAGACGATCTGTCCGCTGTCGGCGGCGAGGACGCCCATGGCGATCCGCATGGTGGTGGTCTTCCCGGCGCCGTTCGCGCCGACGAACCCGACGACTTCACCGGGGGCGGCGGTGAGCGAGACCCCGTCGAGCGCAACGGTGTCGCCGAACCGCTTGTGCAGGTCCTTGATTTCGAGCATGCCCCCACCCTAGGACGCGGAGCGGGCCGGTTCCTCCGTCTTGAGAGGGATTCCGGCCCGGCCGCGTTCATTCGCGAGGACTAATCAGGTCGGCTTCGGGACGTTCCGGAACGCCTTGAACGTGAACAGCCCGACCAGGACCGCCGTGACGGCGAGCAGCAGCAGGCCGATCGTGTAGTCCCCGTTGGCCTGGTAGTTCGCGCCCATGATGAGCGGCGGGAAGTAGCCGCCGAGGCCGCCCGCCGCGCCGACGATCCCGGTGACGCCGCCGACGCGGGCCGGGTCGACGAGCTCGGCGACGAGCGCGAACACGCCGCCGGTGCCCAGGCCCAGGAACAGGGCCATGAGGACGAACGAGGTCCCGGCCGGGACCTCAAGGGGCGGTTCGAAAGACAGGAGCACGGCCATGACCGCCGCCCCGAAGAACGAGGTGAGGCAGACCTTGAGCGGCCCGACCTTGTCCGAGAGGATGCCGCCCGCCGGGCGGGCGATGACGGCGGCGAGGCTGAACCCGGCCGTGCGCAGGCCCGCGTCGGTCTGCGAGAGGCCGTACTCGGCCACGAGCATCGTCGGCAGGTAGGTCGAGAACGCGACGAAGCCGCCGAACGCGATCGCGTACAGCAGCGACATCTGCCACGTGACCTTGAGTTTCATGACGGCTTTCAGGCGCGGCAGGGCAGGGTCGCGGGCGGGCCGCCACTGCGGGGCGTTGCGCGCGAACGTCCACGTGACCACGCCCATCACGGCCAGCGCGCCGCACATGAGCAGGTGGGTCGGCAAGAGCCCCATGCCTTCGACGAGCCGGGGCGTGAAGAACGCCGAGAGCGCGGTGCCGCCCATGCCCGCGCCGAAGATCCCGGTCGCGAAGCCGCGCTTCGCGGGCGGGTACCAGGCGTTGACGAACGGGATGCCGACCGCGAACGAGGTGCCTGCGATACCGAGCAGGAACCCCGAGACCAGCAGGGCCGCATACGAGTTGCCGGATAGCCCCACCAGGAGCACGGGGACGATCGCGATGAAGCAGGAGGCGGTGAGCATGACGCGGCCGCCGAGCTTGTCGGTGAGGATGCCGGCCGGGATGCGCCCGACGGCGCCCACGAGCACGGGGAACGCGACGAGGACCGAGACCTGCGTCGGGTCGAGGTCGAGCCGGTCGCCGTAGGTCTTCGACAGCGGCCCGATGAGGTTCCACGCCCAGAACGTCAGCGCGAACGCGGCGGTCGCGAGCGCCAGGTTCCTCCCGGCGCCGCGCTGCACGTCGGTCTGCTGCGCGGCGGTTGCGGCACTGGTCATCGCGGTTCCCTCCCCGTTCAGGGCCTCGGCCGGGCCCGTGCACAGTATGCCGATTCGTCCTCTTCGGAGGCGTGAAAGCGCCTAATCTGGGCCCGGACCGCACCCCGACCCGAGGAGCAGCGATGGCACAGCACCGAGCGGCGGCGCCTGAGCGCGCGGCCGGGAACCTGCTCCTGCGCACGGGCGTCCACCTCACCCGCTCGAAGTCCACTGAGGACATGCGGGCGGTGTTCAAGGAGGGCGGCCGCGAAGGGGACGTGTTCTACCGCGACCGCTGGAGCCACGACAAGGTCGTGCGCTCCACACACGGCGTCAACTGCACCGGCTCGTGCTCGTGGAACGTGTACGTCAAGGACGGCATCATCACCTGGGAGACCCAGGCGACCGACTACCCCTCGGTCGGCCCCGACCGCCCCGAGTACGAGCCGCGCGGCTGCCCGCGCGGGGCCGCGTTCTCCTGGTACACCTACTCGCCCACGCGCGTGCGCTACCCGTACGGGCGCGGCGTCCTCGTCGAGATGTTCCGCGAAGCCAAAGCGCGCCTTGGCGATCCGGTCGCGGCCTGGGCCGAGATCACCACCGACCCCGAGAAGCGCCGCCGCTACCAGTCCGCGCGCGGCAAGGGCGGGCTCGTGCGCATCACCTGGGACGAGGCGGTCGAGATCGCGGCCGCCGCGCACGTCCACACGATCGGCGCGTACGGCCCCGACCGGGTCGCCGGGTTCAGTCCGATCCCGGCGATGTCGCAGGTCTCGCACGGCGTGGGCGCCCGCTTCGTGAACCTCCTCGGCGGCTCGATGCTGTCCTTCTACGACTGGTACGCCGACCTTCCCGTGGCGTCGCCGCAGGTCTTCGGCGACCAGACCGACGTGCCGGAGTCGGGGGACTGGTGGGACGCGGCGTACCTGATGCTGTGGGGCTCGAACGTTCCCGTGACGCGGACCCCGGACGCGCACTGGATGGCCGAGGCCCGCTACCGGGGCCAGAAGGTCGTCACCGTCGCCCCCGACTACAACGACGCCGCGAAGTTCGCCGACGAGTGGCTCAATCCGCACCCGGGCACCGACGGCGCTTTGGCGATGGCGATGGGCCACGTGATCCTCAAGGAGTTCTTCGTCGATCAGCGCACGGAGGCCTTCGACGCCTACGTGCGCAAGTACACCGACCTGCCGTTCCTGGTCGAGCTCGTCGAGCGCGACGGCCGCCTCGTCCCCGGCAAGTTCCTGCGCCGCGACGCCCTGCCCGGCGAGGAGCCGTACGCGGAGTGGAAGCCGGTCTTCATCGACGAGCGCTTCGGGGACCCGCGCGCCCCGCACGGCACCCTCGGCCACCGCTGGGACGAGGAGCGGCCGGGCAAGTGGAACCTCGCCCTGGAGGGCGCCGAGCCGCTGCTGAGCTGCTACGAGGAAGGAGGCGAGACGGCCGCGATCGCGTTGCCGCGCTTCGACGGCAACGGCACCACGACGATGCGCGGGGTCCCGGTCCGGCGGGTCGCGGGCCGCCTGGTCACCACCGTCTTCGACCTGCTGCTGGCCCAGTACGGCGTCGCGCGTCCGGGCCTGCCCGGGCTGTGGCCGTCGGGCTACGACGACGCGTCGCAGCCGTGCACGCCCGCCTGGTCGGAGTCGATCACCTCCGTGCGGGCCGACCGCACCATCCGCATCGCCCGCGAGTTCGCCGCCACCGCAAGGGATTCGGGCGGCCGGGCGATGATCGTGCTCGGCGCGGGCACGAACCAGTGGTTCCACGGCGACACGATGTACCGCGCGTTCCTCACCCTGCTGCTGCTCACCGGCTGCCAGGGCAAGAACGGCGGCGGCTGGGCCCACTATGTCGGCCAGGAGAAGTGCCGGACCCTGACCGGTTGGGCCGCATACGCATCGGCGATGGACTGGACGCGCCCCGCGCGGTTCATGGCCGCGACCCCGTACTGGTACCTGCACACCGACCAGTGGCGGTACGACACCTACAAGTCGGACGCGCTGACTTCGGCTACAGGCCCTGGCCGCCTGGCAGGCACCCACACGGCCGACCTCGTCGCGGCCTCGGCCCGCATGGGCTGGATGCCGTCGTATCCCACGTTCAACCGCAACCCGCTGCTCCTCACCCAGGAGGCCCGCGAGGCCGGGCTCGAACCGGCCGCCTACATCGCCCGCGAGCTCGCCTCCGGCGACCTGCGCTTCGCGTGCGAGGACCCTGACGCGCCCGAGAACTGGCCGCGCGTCCTCACTGTGTGGCGCGCGAACCTGTTCGGCTCCAGCGCGAAAGGCGACGAGTACTTCCTCAAGCACCTGCTCGGCACCCAGGACTCCGTGCAGGGCAGGGAAGCGGGCCCGGCCGACCGCCCCGACGACGTCGTCTGGCACGGGCAAGCGCCCCAAGGGAAACTCGACCTGCTGCTCTCCATGGACTTCCGCATGACGAGCACGACGCTGCTCTCCGACATCGTGCTCCCGGCCGCCACCTGGTACGAGAAGCATGATCTGTCCACAACAGACATGCATCCGTTCGTGCACGCGTTCTCGCCCGCGATCGACCCGCCCTGGCAGGCCCGCACCGACTTCGAGTCGTTCCACGCGCTCGCCCGCCGCTTCTCCGAACTCGCCGAGACCCACCTCGGCACCGCCACCGACCTCGTCGCCGCCCCGCACCAGCACGACACGCCAGGGGAACTCGCCCAGCCCGGCGGCATCGCCCCCGACTGGAAGGCCGCAGGCGTCCCGCCCGTCCCCGGCAAGACGATGCCCGCGATCATCAGCGTCGAACGCGACTACCCGGCCGTCGCCGAGAAGATGGCCGCGCTCGGGCCCCTCGTCAAGACCCTCGGCCTGCCCGTCAAAGGCGTCACCTTCACTCCCGACAAGGAAGTGGACTGGCTGGCCGCCCGCAACATGACCGTCGCCGTCGGCCCCGCCGCGGGCCGACCGCGCCTCGACACCGACGTCAAGGTCTGCGAGACCATCCTGGCGCTCTCCGGCACCAGCAACGGACGCCTTGCCGCCCAGGGCTTCGAACGCCTCGCCGCCCGCGTCGGCACCGACTTCGACGAGTTGATCCACGGCTCCGCCGAGCGCCGCGTCGTCTTCTCCGACACCCAGCACGGGCCCACGCCCGTCGGGTCAAGCCCCGAATGGTCCGGCAAGGAGGCGCACGACCGCCGCTACTCGCCCTTCACCATCAACGTCGAGCACGACAAGCCCTGGCACACCCTCACCGGCCGCCAGCACTTCTTCCTCGACCACGACTGGATGCACGAGTTCGGCGAGGCCCTGCCCGTCTACCGGCCGCCGCTCAACATGGCCGCGCTCTTCGGAGAGCCCGAGATCGGCCCGACAGGGGAGAAGGCCGTCGCCGTCCGGTACCTCACCCCGCACTCCAAGTGGTCCATCCACTCCGAGTACCAGGACAACCTGCTCATGCTCACGCTCTCGCGCGGCGGCCCCAACATCTGGATGAGCCCGCAGGACGCCGAAGCCATCGGCGCCAAGGACAACGACTGGGTCGAAGCGGTCAACCGCAACGGCGTGGTCGCCGCCCGCCTCGTCGTCTCCCACCGGATGCCGCAAGGGACGGTGTACATGTACCACGCGCAGGAACGAGTGGTCGACGTCCCGAAAACGGAAACGACCGGCAAACGCGGCGGCATCCACAACTCCCTCACCCGCCTCCTCGTCAAACCCACCCACCTCATCGGCGGGTACGCGCAGTTCTCCTACGCGTTCAACTACATCGGCCCCACCGGCAACCAGCGCGACGAGGTCACCGTCGTCCGCAAGCGCACCACGGAGGTCCAGTACTGATGGCACAGCGCATCGGCAAAGTCATGGCGCAGGTCGCCATGGTCATGAACCTCGACAAGTGCATCGGCTGCCACACTTGCTCCGTCACCTGCAAGCAGGCCTGGACCAACCGCGGCGGCGTCGAGTACGTCTGGTTCAACAACGTCGAGACCCGCCCCGGCCAGGGCTACCCGCGCCGCCACGAGGACCAGGACCGCTGGCAGGGCGGCTGGAAGCGAACGGCCGCAGGCAGACTCAAGCCCCGCGCCGGAGGCCGCCTCAAGAAGCTCGCGACGATCTTCGCCAACCCGAAGATGCCGTCCATCCAGGACTACTACGAGCCCTGGACGTACGACTACGAGCACCTCGTCTCCGCCCCGCTCGGCGACGACATCCCCGGCGCGCGGCCCCGCTCGCTCCTCACCGGCGACCCGATGCAGATCAAATGGTCCGCGAACTGGGACGACGACCTCGCCGGCGGCGAAGAGCTCGGCTCGCAGGACCCGATCGTGCAGAAGATCGGCGACAAGGTCAAGTTCGAGTACGAGCAGAGCTTCATGTTCTACCTGCCGCGCATCTGCGAGCACTGCCTCAACCCCAGCTGCGTCGCGTCCTGCCCGTCCGGCGCGATGTACAAGCGCGCCGAGGACGGCATCGTCCTCGTGGACCAGGACAAGTGCCGCGGCTGGCGCATGTGCGTCACCGGCTGCCCCTACAAGAAGGTCTACTTCAACCACAAGACCGGCAAGGCCGAGAAGTGCACGCTCTGCTACCCGCGCGTCGAGGTCGGCATGCCCACGGTCTGCTCCGAGACCTGCGTCGGGCGCCTGCGCTACCTCGGCGTCGTCCTCTACGACGTCGAACGCGTCGGCAAAGCGGCCGCTGTGAAGGACGAGCAGGACCTCTACCCGGCCCAGCTCGACGTCTTCCTCGACCCCGACGACCCCGAAGTGCAGGCAGCCGCCCTGCGCGACGGCATCCCGCAGCGCTGGATCGACTCGGCCCGCCGCTCACCGGTGTACATGCTGGCCAAGCGGTTCCGCGTCGCCCTGCCGCTCCATCCGGAGTACCGGACGATGCCGATGGTCTGGTACATCCCGCCGCTCTCGCCCGTCGTCGACGCCCTGAGCGAGACCGGCCACGACGGCGAGGACGCGGCCAACCTCTTCGCCGCCGTCGACACGCTGCGCATCCCGGTCGAGTACCTGGCTGAGCTGTTCACCGCAGGCGACGTCGAACCCGTGAAATCGGTGCTGAACAAACTGGCGGCGATGCGCGCGTACATGCGCCGCCTCAACCTCGGCGAGCAGCCCGACGAGACCATCGCCGAAGCGGTCGACCTCACGGGCAAGGACATCGAGGAGATGTACCGCCTCCTCGCCATCGCCAAATACGACGACCGGTACGTCATCCCCACCGCCTACGGCGTGGACGAGGGCGACCGCGGCGTCATCGACGAGATCGGCTGCTCCCTCGACTTCGAGGGCGGCCCCGGCATGGGCGGCCCCTTCGGCGAGGCCTCCGGCACGCCGCAGCCCGCGAGCGTCGAGACGTTCCACGCCCTGCGCGACCGCCAGACCAGCGACGACTCCGCAGGCGCGGCCCGCCGCTTCAACCTCCTCAACTGGGACGGCAACGGCAGACCACCGGGATTGTTCCCGGAACGGGACCAGAAGCGCCGCCCCGACCGCGACCGCCAGGACCAGAACGAGGAGGCGAAGTGAACGAGGCCGTGATCCGCCAGGCCGCCGCGATGCTCCTGTGCTACCCGGACCAGCAGTTCTACAGACACCTCGACCTAGTCGAAAACGCACTGGCAGAACAAGAACCAACGAGCCTCGACGCATTCTGCAAGCACGCCAGGCGAACCGGCGAACTCGACCTCGGCGCCGAATACGTCAGGACCTTCGACCTGAAGCGCCGCAGGGCGCTCCACCTCACCTACTACACCGACGGCGACACACGACGACGCGGCCACGCGCTGGCCCGGATCAAGGAGACCTATGCGGCCTGCGGATGGCACCTCGACCCCGGCGAACTCCCCGACCACCTGGCGGTGGTCCTTGAATTCGCGGCCAGAGGCGATGCCGTCCAAGGACTGCGGCTGCTCCAGTCCTTCCAGCCCGCCGTCGAACTGCTGCGCGCCGCCCTCCACGACTCCGGCAGCGCTTACGCCGCTGTCCTCGATGCCGTGGCCGCAACCCTCCCGCCCTCCGACGAAGCCCGCCGCGAGGCCACGCGAATGGCCGCCGCAGGACCCCCGGTCGAGGACGTAGGGCTCGACCCTTACGGCAGCAAGGTCTCACTCGGTATGCCCGTGGCGATGGGAGCCAAGCGATGAGCGACCCGAAGACCCTCGACTACCTGCTCTGGGGCGCGCTGCCCTACGTCGTGCTCGCGGTCCTGATCGGCGGCACGCTCTGGCGCTACCGCTACGACCGCTTCGGCTGGACCACCCGCTCCTCGCAGCTCTACGAGTCCCGCATCCTGAGGATCGCCAGCCCGGTATTCCACTTCGGACTGCTCGTGGTCATCATCGGCCACGTAGTAGGCCTGCTCATCCCGGAAACCTGGACCGACGCCGTGGGTGTCACCAAGGACATGTACCACTTGACCGCCCTTTCCCTGGGCGCCATCGCAGGCGTGACCACCCTCGGCGGCATCGCCCTCCTCATCTGGCGCCGCCGCACCAACGGCCCGGTCTTCAGTGCCACCACCGTCAACGACAAGGTCATGTACCTCGTCCTCGTCGCCGTGATCCTCGCGGGACTGTCGACAACCCTCCTCTCAGCGGTAGCAGGTCTCAACGGCACCCACGAGGTCGACTACCGCGAGACCGTCTCCCCCTGGTTCCGCAGCATCTTCATCCTCCGACCCGACGTCACCGCCATGACCGCCGCTTCCGGAGCCTTCAAACTCCACGCCCTCATCGGCCTGACCCTGTTCGCGCTCTTCCCCTTCACACGCCTCGTCCACGCCTTCAGCGCCCCCGTCTGGTACCTCTTCCGCCCCTACGTCGTCTACCGCACCCGGGGCAAGGAGCCCACCCCTGCGACCCGCCCCGTCCGCAGGGGCTGGACCTAGCCCGCTACGTTCAACCCCATGCACCGCAACGAACCCGAGCTCTTGCGCCACGTGTACTGGATCGGAGGCGGCAGCGGCGCAGGCAAGTCGACCGTCGCCGCGGCACTCGCCGAACAGTACGGTCTGCGGCTCTACGGGACCGACGAGTCGATGCGGGACCACACCCTGAGGACCACCGCCGCCGAAGCGCCCCGCCTCCACGAGTTCGCGGGCATGACCATGGACGAGCGCTGGCTGGACCGTTCGCCCGAAGTCATGTTCGAGACGTTCCACTGGTTCCGGGGCGAGGCCTTCCACCTGATCGTCGAGGACCTGCTGGCGATGCCGACCGACCGGGGGATCGTCGTCGAAGGCTTCCGGCTCCTGCCGCACCTGGTCGCGCCGCTGCTCGCCGACCCGCGCCGGGCCGTGTGGCTGCTGCCGAGCCCCGAATTCCGCGCCTTCGCGGTCGACAAGCGGTCCAACGAAAACGGACGACCGCGGTTCATCGACCAGACCAGCGATCCCGAACGCGCGGGCCGGAACCTCGCCGAGCGCGAGCGCCTGTTCGCCGACCGGCTGCGGGCCGAGACCCGCGACCTCGGGCTGCAGACCATCACCGTCGACGCGGCTGTGCCCGAAAGCGAATCGGTCCGCCGCACGGCCGCGCTCCTCGGCCTCGCCTGACCCCTTGGAAGGAACCCCATGCCCCAGGTCGTGATCGTCGACATCGACGGGACCGTCGCCCTCCGCCTCGGCGAGAACCCCCGGAAGCCCTACGCGTTCAACAGGGTCGGCGAGGACGCACCGAACCCTGCGGTCATCGCGGTCGTGCAGGCGCTGGCCCAAGCCGGGCACAAGATCGTCTTCCTCTCAGGCCGCGACGAGGTGTGCCGCGCCGACACCCTCACCTGGCTCAAACGGCACATGGCCCTGACCGACATCGAGCTGTACATGCGCAAATCGGGCGACAGCCGCCGCGACGCCACCGTCAAACGCGAGCTCTACGACGCCCACCTCGCCCACCGCGACATCCTCTGCGTCCTCGACGACCGCGACCAGGTCGTCCGCATGTGGCGCGAAGACCTGAACCTCACCTGCCTCCAAGTCGCCTACGGCGATTTCTGACCGCCGCGCTGCCGAATCCGCGAGTGGATTCGGGCCTGGTGGGAATCCGGGTGGGAGGTCCTCGGACGCGGGAGAATGGGGCCGAGTTGCGGGAGGTTGTCGTGGGAAGTGCGCCGTATGTGATCGTCGGGGGCGGCCTGGCCGCGTCGAGGGCTGCGCAGACGCTGCGTGACGAGGGGTTCGAGGGCGGGCTCGTGGTCGTCACGGGGGAGGCGCACCGGCCGTACGAGCGGCCGCCGCTGTCGAAGGACTATCTGCGGGGCGAGGCGGACCGGTCGGCGGTGTTCACCGTTGACGAGAGCTGGTACGAGCAGAACGCCGAGCTGCGGACCGGGGAGCCCGCGACCGGGTTGAACGCCGGGGCGAAGCGGCTGGCGCTGGCGGACGGGTCGACCGTCGACTACGGGAAGCTCTTGATCGCGACCGGGTCGAGCCCGAGGCCGCTGCCGATTCCCGGCGCGGACCTGCAGGGGGTGCACCTGCTTCGCACCGTGGAGCAGTCGGACCTGCTGCACGCCGCGATCAAGGACGCCGAGCGCGTCGCGATCGTCGGCGACGGCTGGATCGGCCTGGAGGTCGCCGCCTCAGCCAGGCAGCTCGGCCGCGAGGTCACCTTGTTCGGGCTCGGCGCGCAGCCGCTCGAACGCGTGCTCGGCCCCGAGATGGGTATGGTCTTCGGCCGCCTGCACACCGATCACGGCGTGGAGCTGCTGCGGCGCACGCAGGTCGCGAAGATCCTCGGCGAGGACGGGAAAGCGGTCGGCGTCGAGACCGAGTCCGGGCGGCGCGTCGCCGCCGACGTCGTGCTCCTGGCGGTCGGCGCGACGCCGAACACCGGCCTGGCCGTCGAGGCCGGGATCAACCTGCGTCCCAACGCACTCGGCGGCGGCATCGCCGTCGACGGGACGCTGCGCACGAGCGCCCCGGCGGTGTGGGCCGCCGGTGACGTCGCGAGCATCCCGTCCGTCCGCTACGGGCGGCCGATCCGCGTGGAGCACTGGCAGACCGCTCTCGACACCGGCCCGCACGCCGCGAAGGCGATGCTCGGCGACGAGACTCCGTACGACAAGTTGCCGTACTTCTACACCGACCAGTACGACCTCGGCATGGAGTACCTCGGGTTCGTGTCCGGCCCCGACGCGTACGACGAGGTCGTGGTGTCCGGTTCGCTCGAGGACCTGGAGTTCGTGGCGTTCTGGACCAAGGGCGGCCGCGTGCTCGCGGGCATGGCCGTGAACACCTGGGACCGGGTCGCCGAGATCGAAGCGCTCATCCGCGGCGGCGAAGCCGACACGGCGGCGCTCGAGTCGTTCCGCTGAAGAACGGCGCATCCGGGCCGTTCGCGGACCGATCCCCGGGCGGGCGGTTAGCCCGCGCCGCCGCAGGGAATCCCACGGTTGCGCGCGGACCACGGGGGTGCGCGCGGCGATGCGAGGGGGATCAGCGATGACACAGTTGCCGGTACGGAGGAGCGCGCTGGAACGGGCCGACCCGATGAGCCTGATAGACGACTTCTCCGCCTACATGAGCCGCATGATGGGCCCGCACTTCTCGCCGCTCGACACCGGCGAGGGAGCCTGGACGCCGCTGGCGGACGTGAGCGAGAACGCCGAGGCGTACCACGTCGACGTCGAGCTGCCGGGTGTCGCCCGCGAGGACATCATGGTCGACATCGAGGGCCAGGAGCTCACGGTGACCGGCGAGTTCCACCGGGAGGACCACGGTGACGGCACCGGCCGCCGCTCGTCGCGGCGCGAGGGCCGCTTCGAGTTCGGGCTGCGCATGCCGCACGCGGTCGACGCCGCGAGGTGCGAGGCCGAGCTGACGGACGGGGTCCTGTGCCTGACGGTCCCGAAGACCGCGTCCGAGGGGCACCGGAAGATCGAGATCAAATGAGTATGCGGGCCGCCCCGGGTGGGGCGGCCCTTTCACGCTTACCCGATCGAGAGCTTGTCGATCGCGGTGAGCTCGTCTTCGCTGAAGCCGAGGCCCTTGATCGCGTCCACGTTGTCTTCGAGCTGCTTGACGCTGCTGGCGCCGATGATGACGCTGGTCATGCGCGCGTCGCGCAGGGCCCAGGCGAGGGCGGTCTGGGCGAGGGTCTGGCCGCGTTCGGCGGCGATCGCGTTGAGGCCGGTGACGCGGTCGAGCGTGGCCTGGTCGAGGCGGTCCTCGTTGAGGAAGTGGCTGGTGGCCATGCGCGAGTCCCCGGGGATGCCCTTGAGGTACCGGTCGGTGAGCAGGCCCTGTTCGAGGGGGCTGAAGACGATGCAGCCCGCGCCGACCTCTTCGAGCGCGTCGAGCAGGTGGTCGTCCTCGATGCGGCGGTCGAACATCGAGTAGCGCGGCTGGTCGATCAGGAGCGGCGTGCCGAGGTCCCTCAGGATCGCGGCGGCGGCCCTGACCTGCTCGGACGTGTAGTTCGAGACGCCCACGTAGAGGGCCTTGCCGGAGCGCACGATCGCGTCGAGCGCGCCCATGGTCTCCTCGAGCGGGGTGTCGGGGTCGGGCCGGTGGTGGTAGAACACGTCCACATAGTCCAGTCCGAGGCGCCCGAGCGACTGGTCGAGCGAGGCGATGAGGTTCTTGCGCGAGCCCCATTCGCCGTACGGGCCCGGCCACATGTAGTACCCGGCCTTGGAGGACACCACGATCTCGTCGCGGTAGGCCTTGAAGTCCTGCGCGAAGATCCGCCCGAAGTTCTCCTCGGCGCTCCCGGCGGGCGGGCCGTAGTTGTTCGCGAGGTCGAAGTGCGTGACGCCGAGGTCGAAGGCGCGGCGCAGGATCGCGCGCTGCGTCTCGATCGGCCGGGTGTGGCCGAAGTTGTGCCACAGGCCGAGGGAGATCGCGGGGAGCTTCAGGCCGCTGCGTCCCGAGCGGCGGTAGGGCATGGTCTCGTAGCGGTCGTCCGCGGCAAGGTAAGTCACGAGTGCAGCCTAACCCGTCTGGAAAGCGGTCTCATACCCTCGGCGACGCTTGCGAGCCGTAAATTTGCAGGGCCTCGGCGAAGGGTGAACGCCGGGTGCCGGGCCAAGGTGAACGCGAGGTGTCTAGGCGTGCGGGTCGAACTTGTAGCCGAGGCCGCGCACGGTGACGAGATGGCGTGGTTTGCCCGGTTCGGGCTCGATCTTGGAGCGCAGGCGCTTGACGTGGACGTCGAGGGTCTTGGTGTCGCCCACGTAGTTCGCGCCCCAGACGCGGTCGATGAGCTGGCCGCGGGTGAGCACGCGCCCGGCGTTGCGCAGCAGCATCTCCAGCAGTTCGAACTCCTTGAGCGGCAGCTGCACGTCGCCGCTGTTCACGGTGACGGTGTGGCGGTCGACGTCCATGCGGACCGGCCCGGCCTCCAGGACGGTGACGATCGGGTCGTCGGGCTCGGCCGAGCGGCGCAGGACCGCGCGGATGCGGGCCACGAGCTCGCGGGACGAGTAGGGCTTGGTGATGTAGTCGTCCGCGCCCAGCTCCAGGCCCACCACCTTGTCTACTTCGGAGTCGCGGGCGGTGACCATGATGATCGGGACGTTCGAGTGCGCCCGCAGCTCGCGGCACACTTCGGTGCCCGACTTCTCCGGCAGCATCAGGTCGAGCAGGACCACGTCGGCCCCGGCGCGCTCGTACTCCTTGATGGCGGCGTCGCCGTCGGCGGCCACGGCCACCTCGAAGCCCTCCTTGCGGAGCATGTAGGAGAGGGCATCGGAGAACGATTCCTCGTCTTCAACTACGAGCACGCGGGTCACGAGTGAACCTTTCTACAGGCCGGCTTGCTGGGTGTTTCCGATTGCATCCGATTCCGGTGCCGTGGCGTCGGACGGAAGGGAACGAGCAGGCAACATCAAGGTAAACACTGATCCGGCTTCGGGCATACTGGACACTTCGACCCTACCTCCGTGATTGACCGCCACGTGCTTGACGATCGCCAGGCCGAGGCCGGTGCCGCCGGTCGAACGCGACCGGGCCGCGTCCACCCGGTAGAACCGCTCGAAGATCCGGTCCAGCTCCTCGGCGGGGATGCCGATCCCCTGGTCGCGTACGGCGATGCACACCATCTTGACACCCGCCAGGTGCCCCGTCGGGGAGGCGATCGAGGTGGACACCTCGACCGTGGTGTCCTCAGGTGAATAGGAGATGGCGTTGCCCACGAGGTTCTTCACCGCGGTGACGAGCTGCGGCTCCGAACCGAGCACTTCCGCGCCCCGAACGCCCGAGTAGGTGAGCTCGATGCCCTTCTCCTCGGCCGAGATGCGGGTCTGGTCGAAGGCCTCGGCGACGATCCGGTCGACCTCCACGGGCTCCGGGTCGGGCAGCTTCTCCGCGCCCTGCAGCCGCGACAGCTCCAGCAGGTCCGTGACCAGGTGGTTCATGCGCTTCGACTCGGACTGGATGCGGGCGGCGAACCGCGCGGACGCGTCCGGGTCCTCCGCGGCGTCCTTCAGCGCCTCGGCGAGGATCTGCATCGCGCCCACCGGGGTCTTCAGCTCGTGGCTGATGTTCGCGACGAAGTCGCGGCGCACCCGCTCGACGCGGTGCAGCTCGGAGATGTCCTGGAACTCGGCCACCGAGACGCCGTCGGGCAGCGGCGTGATCCGCACGCTCACCGCGCTCGGCTCGCCCATGACCTGCTTCGGGACCTCGATCTCGGCGTCCCGGTACCGCCCGGAGCGGCGGGCCTGCGCGAGCAGCGCCCGCAGCGTCAGCGAGACGATCTCGTGGTCGTCCACCAGGCCCAGGTCGCGGGCGGCCCGGTTCGTGTAGAGGACGCGGTTGTGGTCGTCGACCAGGCACACGCCGGTGCGCAGCAGGTCGGTCGCGGCCTCCCACGGGCGGGAGTCGGCGACGGGGGCGGGGCGGACTTCGGGGCGGGGAGTGCCGCGGTGCCGGGTGCGCAGGAGCGCGGAGGCGGCGGCGCCGAAAGCGGCTCCCGCGGCCAGACCGGTGAGGACGCGACCTGCGCTTCTGCGCAGACTGTCCAGCGGCGGCGACGAATCGTTGTGGGCCACGCCCCCAGCGTAAGACCGAAACGGCCCGGCGTCGAACGCCGGGCCGTAACGAATGTCACCCCTTGTTAACGCAGGGTGCACGTTTTGACTTATTTCTTGCCTTGTGCGGCCACCGCGGCCGCCGCTTCGGCCGCGGCCTCGGGGTCGAGGTACTCCCCGCCCTTGACCGTCGGCTTCAGGGTGGTCTCGTCCAGCTCGTACCGCAGCGGCATACCCGTGGGGATGTTCAGCTTCACGACGGCCTCGTCGCTCATGCCGTCCAGGTGCTTCACGAGCGCCCGCAGCGAGTTGCCGTGCGCGGCGACCAGCACGGTCTTCCCGGCGCGCAGGTCCGGGACGATCCCGTCGTACCAGTAGGGGAGCATCCGCTCGAGGACGTCCTTCAGGCACTCGGTGCCCGGCAGGATCTCGGGCGCCAGGTCCGCGTACCGCGCGTCGCCGTCCTGCGCGAACTCCGAACCGGCCTCGATCACGGGCGGCGGCACGTCGTACGAGCGGCGCCAGGTCATGAACTGCTCCTCGCCGTACTCGGCGAGCGTCGCGGCCTTGTCCTTGCCCTGGAGCGCACCGTAGTGGCGCTCGTTCAGGCGCCAGGAGCGCTTCACGGGAATCCAGGAGCGCCCGGCCTCGGCCAGCGCCAGCTCGGAGGTGTTGATGGCGCGGCGCAGCAGCGAGGTGTGCACGACGTCGGGGAGCAGGTCGGCCTCGGCGAGCAGCCGCCCGCCGCGGCGGGCCTCGTCCTCGCCCGACGCCGACAGCTTCACGTCGACCCAGCCGGTGAACAGGTTCTTGGCGTTCCATTCGCTTTCGCCGTGGCGAAGCAGCACGAGAGTAGCGGTCATGCCCCCTATCCTGCCGTGCCGCGCCCTGCCCTGCCGCCCGGTCGGCGCACAGGTGTGGCGGGCGTCGCCCGGTGCCGTTTCGGGCGCCTGCTGCTCCGGTGGCTGTCCGACCGCTCGGTGTCCTTGATCTGACGCCCGCGGCTCGTTCCCCGGTTCCTTTGCGGCGCTTAAAGTCGAGCTGTCGGTCATGTGAGCGTGCCGGAGGAGCGATGCCCATGCGGGAGTTGCGCGGATTCGCGCGGGAGACCTATCAGGGCCTGTTCACGACGCTGCCGTTCCTTCCGGCGAGATGGTCGAGCTACCGGCGGGTCGGGCCGCGCTCCGCTGCGCCGGGGCTCGAACGCCACCTTGCGGCGCTGCGGCGCGACGGGGCGGTGCTGATCCCCGGTTTCCTGCCGCAGGAGACGGTCGCCGCGATGCGCCGGGCGGTTCCCGAGATCGCCGAGTTCTCGGTCTCCCCTGAAGGCGACAAATCGCTCTTCTATCCGGAGGCGGACCGTGTCGAGGGCCTGTCTCCGTTCTTCGGCAACGCGGATGTCCGCGCCATCGCCAAGGCCTACATCTCCTCCGAGGCCTTCGCGCTGCGGCGAACGATCGGGCTGAAGCGCGAGCAAGGCGATCACCTGACCTTTGAGCGGTTCTTCCATATGGACACGTGGAAGCCGCGCATGAAAGCCTTCCTCTACTTGAACGACGTAGGGCCGCAGAACGCCCCGACGGTCTACCTGAGGGGAAGCCACCGGGGATTCTGGCGGAGGCATGCCGAGGCCCGGATCTGGCGCTACTACGTCACGAACGAGGGCGGCTTCGCCGGTGACGACGAACGGTTCTACTTGGGCACCTTCCTGCCCCACCAGGTCGCGCAGCTGCGGCGCGACCACGGATTCGAGGACCTGGTCTGCACGGGTGCCGCTGGCAGCCTGCTGATCTTCGACGGCCGGGGGCTGCATCGCGCATCAGCGCTCGAGGCGGACGAGCGGCTCATTCTGACCAGCTACTGGATCCACCCGGGGCAGCACACCTGAGCGCGGCGTTCAGCGGGGCTTTCTGGCCGCGAGCACGCGCGGAATCCCCGCGTCGTCGGGTTCGAGCGCGATCGCGACGAACCGCTCTTCCGCGTATCGCCCGATCGCGTGCATCTGGCTGGTGGCGGTTTCGAGGAGCAGTGCACCGGCCGGTGCCAATCGCTGCCCGGCCGCGTCGAGTACCTTGCGCGCCAGGCCGAGTCCGTCGGTGCCGGTTCCGAGGATCGCGGCCGGAGGGTCCTGGGAGAGTTCCTGCCAGCGGGCGTTCCGTTCGGGCGCGACGAGATACGGCGGATTGGAGACGATGAGGTCGAACGGTCCCTCGGCGGCATCGAGCACATCGGTGCGCACGAAGTCGATCCGGTCGAGGTGCCCGTATCGGGCCGCGTTGCGCCGGGCGGTGTCGAGCGCTTCGGCGGAGCGGTCGGTCGCCACGACTTCGGCACGCTCGCCGAGATGTTCGAGGAGCACGATCGCGAGGTTGCCGCTGCCGGTGCCGACATCGGCGATCCGCAGGGGCCGGTCCAGGAGGTCCGCGAGTTCGAGCGCGGCGGTGACGGCGCAGCGGGCGAGCGTCAGCGTGGTCCGCTCGCGCGGGACGAAGACTCCCGGGCCGACTTCGAGGTCGAGGCCCATGAACGACACGGTTCCCGTCAGGTGCGCGATGGGTATGCCTTTGCAGCGCAAGCCGAGCAGCCGCCGGAACTCTGCTACCGCGTCCATGGAGGCAGGTGGTTCGCGGAACGGGTGCGCGCGGGGCCAGACCGCCTGGAACAGCGCCATGGCGTCTTCGTCTGCGGTGGCGATGCCGGATCGGTTGATCGCGTCGACGGCTTCGCAATAGAGTTCGGATGCCCAGGAGAGGGTCACACCTCGGCTCATCTGCCGGACTCCTGGACTCGGTGTCCTGACGATCGCGGGCGAGTGCCGCTCCCGGGCATCCGGCTACTCGACGACGGCAAGGCCGTCGAGTTCGATGAGCATGCCCTCCGGCAGTCCGACGTAGACCGTGGTCCGCGCGGGGGCCGTCTCGGGCATGAATTCGGCGAGCACTGAGTTCATGACCGGGAAGTCGGCGGTGTCGGTCAGGTAGATCCGGATCATCACCACGTCCTCGAAGGACGCTCCGGCTTGGTCCAGCACTGCGCGCATGTTCTTGAGCGCCTGCTCGGCTTGCGCCTTGAGGCCTTCGAGCAGGGTCCCGCTGTCGGGATCGATGCCCACTTGCCCGGCGAGCGCGAGGATATTGCCTTTCTTGACCGCTTGCGAGTAAGGTCCTGCCGGCGGCGGGGCTTGCTCGGTCGCGTAACTGACGGATTTCATTTCCCTCCAATGAATGGCAGTGCGAGTATGCGATTGAGTCTAGAGGTCGGTCGACGAGGAATAATGACGGCACTACAGGCGTCGCCACCGCTCAGCGAATGTGTCGGCGATATCCGGCTGTATGGCACGCGGGTACGAAGAGAAATCCTCGAATAGCGATCTTGCCTGACGCGCCTTCTGCTTCCAGTGGGCGCGATCGGCGTTCGCGATGATGTCCTGGAACGCCGTCATGAACTCTTCTATGGTCTTGTAAATGCCCTGGCGGCCGATCAGCGCGTCCTGAGCGAGCGCGATGGCGTCGGCGGTGCCCCGGTCGCCGCTGAAATACGGCTCTCCGTCGATCAGCGCGAATGAATTCGGACCGGCCCGCGCGAACACCTCCATGTTCACGATTGCATTGTCGGAGTTGAAGGCGAGATAGTCCTCGTCGTATACGGTGATGACTTCGATCCCCAGTTCCTCGAAGGAGAAGAGGAGCTTGATGAACTGCGGGTCGTGGATGTCTTCGAGCGTGTAGACGGCGATTCGGCGTGATCGCGTGCGGTAGGCCCGGATGAGCTCCGCCTGGTTGGCGAGGTAGACGAATCCCTCTTTGGAGAACCAGAACGGCATCTCGGACCGGCGTGTCATGGCCTCGAACCGCTCGTGCGGGCTCACGTAATCCGAGCTGTGCGAGCTGTACCAGAGTTCGGAGGCCTCCATGCCGCCGAATGCGGTGGCCACCGTGAGCAGGCTCGACGGGGTTGCGACGCAGAGCGGGTGGAAATCGGCGGAGACGCTGAGTTTGAACTTCCGCATCGACCGCGAGTAGGTCTCCGGGCAGAGCAGGGTCTCTCCGACCGCACGCCCCGGGAGCAGTGCGAAATGGCAGTACATGTCATAGAACACCGGTCGGACGGAATCGTTGAAGGAGCCGACCGTGAGAATGTAGCGCCCCGCTCTTCTGGACCGGATGAGCTCGGTGATCTCGTCGAGCTTCTCGAAATAGCGGTCGGAGGGGAACAGGAGGAGCACTCCGTTGATGATCGGGAGCGATCGGCCTTCGGTCAGCGCGCTGAGATTCCCGATCAGCTGATCATCGGCATCGAGCCCTAGGACGCCGACGCAGGCGATCACGGCTGCTGCCCTGACTCGGTTCTCGGCGCTGGCGCGCTCAGTTCCCGCAATGCCTCGTGCTGCGCGGCGGCTTCTCTTTGCAGGATCTCTCTGTTGATCTCGCGCAACGCGATCCGCTTTGAAAGGCCGTCGAGGTTCGCGATCCTCGCGGACTGCTCCTGAAGGTACAGGACAATGTCATTGTGATGCTGGAGGCTCTCGGTGATCCTGAGGTTTCGCGCGAGAGCGAAGGCGAGCGCGCCGATCGCTCCCGCGATGGTCACTGTGAAACCGTAGACCCGTTCCTGGCCGAGAAGATGGAAGACCGAACTGTCGGGAAGAACAGCTAGGACCGCGCACACTGCGATCATGAATCGGAGCGCCAAGGCGAACCGGTAGAGCCTTGCCGATTTCTTCCTGTATCGCTCCGAGAGCTGGCGGAGCTCTTCGAGTACATCTGGATCCGACACGGATCGCCCCAGGGGTGTAAAGGCTTCGAATACAAGGTTGCGACCGATTCTACGGTATTTCGCGAAAGGCAAGGGAGCTGGACGAGCGGGCTACTTGCTCGTGGCGACGAGGCCGGTCCGGGTTGCCCGGATCATGATCGAGCGGGGGCGCTCGCCGCCGCAAGTCGGCCTCGTGAGGCGGCGGTGTTGAAGAGGACGCCTGCGGCGAGTCCTACCAGGAGCGCCGGAAGCACGTGGAGGGCGTCGCTGTCGGCTCCGTTCACCGGCGGGTTTCCCGCGAGGGCGGTGAACGGCGCGCCTGGGTTCAGGACCAGCAGCGGGACCAGGAGGAAGCCCGCGACCAGGAGCGCGGCGGCGGTCCCCGGGAGCGCCAGCGCGTATCCGAGGAGGCCGCCCGGCGGCGTCCACGCCCGGATCAGGACAGTCCAGAGGAGGATCGCTGTCAGCGGTACCACCGCCCATGCTGCGGCGGGTTCGCCTGGGAACGGCCGCCACATGAGGAAGACCAGTGCGGCGCTGGCGATCAGCGCGATTCCCGCGATGGCGTGCCCGCCAGGCCTACCCGGCGCGGCGGAGGCCCCGCAGCCGAGCGTGAGCACGATCGACAGGCCCGCGCAGACGATCCCGGACCAGAGCAGGCCGGGTTCGGTGTCCGTGGGCGATTGGATCCCGCCGAAGAAGCCGGCGCCGGACGCTGCGACGGATGCCGCGATGACCAGCACCGCCCGGTCGCGCTGCGGCCCGCGGATGCCTCCCGCCGCGCAGGCGGCGGCCGCGACGGTTCCGGCGGGGACGGCGACTTGCCATGTCGCAACGGCGAGGTCGATCCGGTCGAACCAGACGTCGACGCCGATCCAGGTCACGGCGGCGGCCGCGGCGATCGCCGATCGCGTTCGATCCCCCCGGCAGGACCACACGAAGGCGACCAGGACCAGCAGGATCATCGCCCAGCGCACCTCGCGGACCCAGTAGGCGTTGTTGCCCACGGAGAGGACGCCCGGCTGTTCGGCCTCGATGCGCGGTTGCAGTGCCGCTAGCGCGTAACCCCACCAGGCCGCGGCGGCGGCGGCCAGGATCGGCGCCGCGATGCGTTCGCCCCATTTCGACATCGCCCCAACCTAGCGGTGCGATTCCAGCGCAGAGAATGAAGGGCACGCCTCCGGCTGATGGAGGCGGTCCAATGAGTCTCGATGTGGTCAGCGCGCAGGCATCGCCGTCGCCATACTTGAGGTATGCCTTCCCCCTCGCCCTCGCCCTCGCCGCGCCGCTCCGGCAGCCCCCGGCGCACCGCGGTCCTGCTGTGCTTCGTGCTCCTCTTCGGAGGCGCCGCCTGGTACCTCATCGCAGAAGCCAACGCGATCGCCCACACCATCGAATGGACCTGCTTCGCAGGGGAATGCTCGACGAACGACGGCCGCATGGCGCTGTTCGTCTTCGGGTTCCTCGCCCTCGCCGGGTTCCTCTCCACCGCCACGGCCCTGCTGCGGCTCATCGGCTTCGGCTCGGCCGTCGCCCTCGGCCCGCTCGCGGCGGTCTGGGGCTGGCGCGAGGCGGTCGCGGGCGGCCTGCCCGCCGCCGACGTCGCGACCGAGACCAAGATCTGGGGCACGGTCGCCGCGGTCGGCCTCGTCCTCGCGCTCCTCGGCCTGTGGATCGAACTCAAGCTCACCGGCACGATCGCGCTCCTGGCCGGGCGCCGCCGCGCGCCCGCCGTCCTCACCGGGTTCGAACCGAACCGCGCCGACGGCCTCACCGGCTCAGCGGTCCTGGAGTTCCGGGACGAGTCCGGGCACCCGCACCGGGTCGCTATCGAGCAGACGATGCAGTCCTGGGTCGGCATGCCCGTGCTCGCCGTCTACCGCCCCGACGACCCCCGCTCCGCCCGCGTCGGCCTGCCCTGGTTCCGGGTCGCGGCCAAGGCCGCCCCCAAGAAGGACGACAAGCCCGCCGCCGACGAGTCGAGCCTCAGTGAGGAACTCGAACGCCTCGCCGCCCTGCGCCGCGAAGGCATGCTCACCGAGGAGGAGTTCGAGAACGCCAAACGCCGCCTCCTCGAACCCTGATCCGCAGCCCCGCAAGGGGATGCGGCGGTCAACGGGTCGGATCGAACGGCAGGACCTTGCACGGGTCGATGTCGCCGTTGATCGATGCCAGGACGATCAACTGCGCGTTCGTATCGACGTCGAACCGGTCCCGCAGCCCTTTCAGCCGCCGCCGCAGGTGGGTGCTCGACAACCCGAGCCATTCGGCGGCGGCCTCCCGGTTCGGGGCGCAGATGAGGCATGCGAGCAGTCGGATGTCGTCAGGGGTGAAGGTCTCCGGAGTTCCAAGGGGTGCGGTGGTCACACTCGTCTCGCTTCGGTTGGGGCCTACGGGTGGAGGGGCATCGATAGGCAACAACCCAAACGGTAACAGGAAGGCAGCGGAACGTGTGCCCCTGGAACGCGGGGCGGACCGGGCCCCGGACCTCACTACCGGACCGGACCGACCGTGAAGGGACGGAACCGAACATGGTCCTTGTTCGCAGCGACCGCCGTCTATACATTGGGTCCGGAAGGGACGCACAGCCGGTAGCTCCTACACGACCGGCTGTGCGCCATAGCAAGGCCGCGTCAGAAAGGGGAACTCTATGACCAGCGGTCTCAAGAAAATCCTAACCCGGCTGTCGGTGGCGATCGCCGCCGCCGCGTTCGCGATGGCGGGCGCTTTCGCCCTCGCCGCGCCCGCCCAGGCGACCGACTCGACCTCGTACACCATGGAATGCGGCCTCACCTGGTACGCCGCCGAAGACGACGGCGACTTCGCGTACACCGACAAGGCCATCAGCAACATGGGCACCTGCACCAGCAAGTACGCGTGGGTCAACCCGTACCTCAGCAGCGGCTGGTACGGCAAGACCAGCGGCTACGACTTCATCACCATCTACAACTCCACCATTTCGAAGTCCTGGCACTCCGGGTGCCAGTCGGGTTGCCACACGGAGACCCTGTACTAGCGAGAACGGAACCCCGACCTTGCGTCCAGTGCGCCTGACCGCCCTGCTCGCGGTGGTTCTGGCGGGGGGCTGCTCCGCGTCCGGCGACGCGGAGCGGTCCCCCGCTTCACCGTCCGGCATCGGCGAAACCGAAATGCAAGCGGCCGAAGCACTCCGGTCCTCCCTAGCGGAGGACGGCCTCACCGGCGCGGAACTCGAGGAGCTCACCGCGAACGCCGTCGAGTGCATGACCGCCCGCGGGATCGAGGCCCAGAGCGACGGCCTCGAACCCCTCAACCACACCAAAGCCGTGTACTACTACGACGTCCCGCCCGACGGGTCGGTCACCGAGGACGAGATGTTCGCGATCGCCGACGCGTGCACCGCCGCGTACCTGGCCGACCTGCCCGAGCAGTACGTCCGCGAGAACGAGCCCTACATGGCCGAGGACCTGCTGGCCCACACCCTGAACTGCCTCACTGAAAGCGGCGTCGCGATCGAGACGGAGGTTGACGCCATGCACGAACTCGTCCAAGCTGTCGGCACAGGCCGCGAGCAGGCCGCGATCGACTGCGCGGCCGCCGGCCTCGCCGAGCTGTACCCGGACCGGGAGGTGCTGGTCGAATGGTGAACCGACGGGCGGGCCTCGCCGCAGGCGCGGCACTCGCCGCGCTCCTCCTCGCAGCCTGCACCGAGACCGCGCAGGAACCGCTCACCGAAGAGGAGATCGGCAACTACATGGCGGTCTCCAGCGAGAACTCGGCGCTGCGCTGGCAAGTCGAGTACCAGCTCGAGCGGATCGCCCTGCTGTGCATGGAAGAACGCGGATACGACGTCTCGGGCGAGGGCTACGAGGACGCGTTCGTCAGCGCCGAGCCGATGTTCCAGGACCTCGACTCGCAGCTGGCCAGCAGCGGTGTCGCCGTCCTCCCCGACCCGGAGACCGGGTACCTCGTCGACGTCAAACCCTGGCGGATGCAGCCCGCGCAGGAAGGGCTCTCGGAGTTCGACAAGCTCTCCGAGGCCGAGCGGATGGAGTGGCGCGACGCCTGGGGGCCCGAGGACTCGTACGAGAGCATCAACCTCGACAACGGCCAGACCGCCCAGTGGCCCACCGAGGGCTGCCTCGGCGACGCCTACACCGCCCTGTTCGGCGAGGACGGGTACGCCTCCTACATCCAGGAGACCGTCCACGCCCAAGGCGGGCTCTTCGAAGGCTGGTCCTCGGAGGAGGCCGTGGTCCTGGCCCGCAGGGAGTGGACCTCCTGCATGGAGGACGCGGGCTACGACGGCGAGTTCGACTCGCCCGACCAGCTGCGCCGGGAGTCCGCCATGATCGTCTTCTCCGAGGTCGACGAGTCGGTGCCGTCGGCCGAGCCGGAGGACTTCGACGCGGCCGAGCTCGACATGGCGGCGGACGACACGGCCTGCCAGGAGCAGACCGGCGTCACCGAGGCCGAGCAGGACGCCTATGCGCGCCAGCTCGCAGAGGTGCTGCGCGCCAACGAGGAGCAGGTCTTCGCGTACAACGAGACCGTGGACGAGGTCCTGATCCGGGCCCAGGACATCATCGCCGCCGGACACCTCTGAGCAGACCTTCCCGGTTGTGCCGGTTCATAACAGATGGTCCACGTTGTGGGACGGTGTGCCATATCGGCCTCTGGACCTTGTGGACGGCCGAGGCGGCCGATAGCGTCTTGTCAGCGCGCGGTCACAGGCGCCAACCGAGAGACCGCGCGCCGTGAATCACCCTGCCTTGGAAGGAGTCCGAATGAACAGGGGACCTGGGTCCACTCTATCTTCCGTGCTGCGCCGGACCGGAGCGGCGGCCGCGCTGGCCGTGCTCGTGGCGGCCGGTTCGGTCGCGGTGCCGTCGGCGGCGCACGCCGGAGGCGTGAACTACACGATGAGCTGCGACGACTGGTGGGCCGGCATATCGACGACGAACGGCGACGACTACGGCCAGACGCAGCGGTGGATCTCGCGCACGTCCGCGTGCAGCTCGCACTACGCGTGGGTGAACGTCTACTACGCGAACTCCAGCGGCTCGGGCAGCACCGGGAAGCGCCAGTCCTCCAGCCAGGCGACGGTGGGCAACCCGGTGACGGTGCGGTACTACCGCACCGGCGTCTACCAGTCGTGGCACTCGGGCTGCTCGACGGGCTGCCACGTCGAGACCTCGTATGTCTGACCCCCGGGTCCTGAAGGGCCGGGCCGCTATCGGCGTCCCGGCCCTGCTCCTGCTGCTCGCGGCCTGCGCCGAACCGCCGGAGCCGGTCGACCGCGCGACCGCCGAGGCCGTGCTCGCCGACAACCTCGCCTCGGCCGACCAGGTGCAGCAGGCCCTCGACCGGGTCGCGCGGCTGTGCGTCGAGAACGCCGGTTTCACGGTGCACCCCATGCAGACCGAGGTCGAGGAGCCGAACGGCATCGCCGACCTCCTCGGCTACTTCGTCTACTCCGAACCCGATCTCACCCTGCCGCCCACCGAGATCTACGACGTCGAAGTGGACAACCCCGCGATCACCCTCATCTACGGGAACGAGGACGGCGAGGACGTGTACACCGAGCCCGACCCGTTCACCGAACTGCCGCAGGAAGACCAGGATGCCTACTTCGCGGCGCTCTACGGCTCGCCGGGCATGGAGGCCGAGACCGTGATGCTGCCGGACGTCGGCGAGTCCGAGCGTGCCGGAGGCGGGTGCATGAGGGAGGCCGAGGACGCGCTTTCCGAAGGGGCGTACCCGGACTACCTCAACCACGCCGGGCTCGCGGGCGCACGCGGCGGCACCGACTGGGAGTCGGACGATCGCGTGACCGAGGCCCGCGCGGCCTGGGGGGAGTGCATGCAGGGGCTCGGCTACGACTACGGCGAGCCGGTCCATCTGCGCAGCGCCCTGTTCAGCAGGTCCGGCGACTTGAAGGCCGCCTGGCAGATCGACGGCTCTATGTCCCTTGAGGAGGCTGAAGCGGCGCTCGCCGAAGAGGTCCTGGCGACCGCCGGGGACGACGCGGCGTGCCACGCCGAGACGGGCCTCCAAGACGTCCAGGTGGAGGTCTTCTGGGAATACCTGATCGCGTACGTGAGCGGCCACGAGGAGGCGTTCTACTCGTTCCACAAGCGCGCCAACGGGATGGAGGCGCGCGCCCAGGAGATCCTGGCGGACGGGACCCTCTAGTCCTCCGGTTTCAGGTGCTCGAACGCCTCGAGGTTCTTCGTGGACTCGCCGCGCGCGAGCCGCCAGCGCCACTCCTCTTCGATAGAGGACCGGAACCCGAGTTCGAGGATCACGTTGAAGACGGTGTCGGCGGCCTCGAGCACCTGCCCGAGGACGCGGTCCAGTTCCTCGGCGCTGATCGCGGTGAACGGGAGGCGGCCGACGAGGTGGATGTCCTCCGCCTCGTCGGTCGCGAACGCCACGGCGTACAGCTTCCCGTTGCGGCGCAGCAGCTCCGCCCACACCTGCTCGTGGTGCTCCTCGGGCCTGCGGGCGACGAAGGCCTCGACGCGGAGGGCGTGGTCTTCGAGGACGAGCCCGCAGGCGATGCTGAGTTTGCGCTGCCCGGGGAGGCTGACGACGACCGAGCGCGGGGTGTCGGCGCGGTAGTCGGCGCCGATCGCGTCGAGTGCGGCGTGGAGCTGTTCGATCACCGGTTCAGGGTAATGGCCTGGGAGCGTGCGAGGAGCGTGCGCCGGTAGGCGCCGCTGAGGCCTTCGGCGGTGGCCTGCCAGGAGAACAGCGCGGCGTGGGTGCGGGCGCCCGCGGCGAGGCGTTCGCGCAGTGCGCCGTCGCCCATGAGGCGCCCGAGCGCGGCGGCCCAGTCGTCGGAGGAGTGCGAGTCGACGAGGAGCCCGGAGGCGCCTTCGCTGACGGCGGTGGTGAGGCCGCCGACTTTCGCGGCGATGACGGGGGTGCCGGTGGCCTGGGCTTCGAGGGCGACGAGCCCGAACGATTCGTTGTAGGAGGGGACGGCGACGGCGTCGGCGGCCCGGTAGACCTGGGCGAGCGCTTCACCGGAGCGCGGGGTGCGCCACTGTACTTTGTCGCCGAGCCCGAGTTCCCCGGCGAGTTTGGGGAGCCAGTACAGGTCGGTGTTGGAGGGCCCGCCGACGAAGACGGGGACGATGCGCTCGGCCAGCAGCGGGTCGGTCTCCCGCAACCGCGCGAGGCCGCGCAGGAGCACGTCCGGGGCTTTCGCGGGCTGGATGCGGCCGACGAACGCGACGACGAGCGCGTTGTGGGGGAGCCCGAGGGCCTGGCGGGCGGCGTACCGGTCGCCGGGGCGGAAGACGCCGAGGTCGACGCCGGGGTGGATCACTTCGACGCGGCGCTGGTCGGCCCCGTAGTAGCGGTGCAGCTCACCGGCTTCGGCGGCCGTGTTGGCGATGAGGAGGTCGGCTTCGGTCGTGATCTGCTCCTCGCCGACGACGCGGCCGATCGGCTCGGGCGAGTCCCCTTCGGCGAGTTGCGCGTTCTTGACTTTGGCGAGGGTGTGGAAGGTCTGGACGAGCGGCACGCCCCACCGGTCGGCGGCGACCCACGCGGCCTGCCCGGAGAGCCAGTAGTGGGCGTGGATGAGGTCGTAGTGGCCGGGCCGGTTGTGGGCCTCGGCCCGCAGGAGCCCGCCGGTGAACGCGCACAGCTGCGTCGGCAGGTCGTTCTTCGAGAGGCCCTCGAAGGGCCCGGCGGGGAGGTGGTGGACGAGGACGCCGGGCGCCGCTTCCACCGTGGGGGGCTCGTCGGAGCTGGTGGCGCGGGTGAAGACCTCGACCTCGACGCCGGAGCGGGCCAGCTCGCGGGCGGTGTTGAGGACGTAGACGTTCATGCCGCCCGCGTCGCCCGTGCCCGGCTGCGCCAGAGGAGAGGTGTGCACGGAGACCATCGCCACGCGACGGACGGTCTGCTTTCGGCATCGTGCCCTGAAGGCCGGCGTACGCCGCTGCTGCATGTGTAGTCCTCTCTCGCGCCTCTTGGCGAAGCTTGCGAGCCATAAATCTGCGCTGCTTGTCCCCTGAAGCAACGCGCAAAACCCTCGCAATCCTTCCGTGTCCGGGTGTTCACACACAACCGCCGCAACCGTGAGAGTGACGAACTCCGCATCGAGTCAAGCCGTTTCACGACATGACGGTCGAGACCGCCCAGTCGCCCTGCGAAGGGTGAAGTTGGAATTTCCCTCGCGACACGACCGGGAATGAGCCTCAAATCCGGGCAAGTCGTCCATGATGGGGAGACTTGTCATCACAGGGGGGAGACAACACCATGAGCACTGCAACCGTGCCCGCCGCGAGGCAGCCCACGATGTCACCGGTGTCCAAGTTCGGCGCCACGCACTCGCTGCGGCGCCTGCCGGTCCAGGAGCGTTCCGCCGCGCGCGTGCGCCGGATGCTCGACGCCGCCGCGGACCTGATCGAAGAGGTCGGCTACGACCGGCTCTCGACCACCGCCATCGCACAGCGCGCCGACGTCGCCATCGGCTCGGTCTACCAGTTCTTCGGGGACAAGCGCTCGCTCGCCGAAGCCCTGAGCCAGCGCTACATCGACCTGTACTTCGAGCGCCTCGCCGCCCGCTTCGACGCCGAACCGCCCGCCGACTGGCGCGGCGGGGTCGAGGCCGCCATCGACGAGTACGTGCAGATGTATCGGACCGCGCCCGGCTTCCGCGTCCTCCACCTGGCCGACGCCATCGACCCGGGCCGGGCCGACGCCGTCACCACCGGCGGCGACGTGATCGCCGACCAGATCCTCGCCGGGCTCGCCCAGCGCTTCGGCATCGGCGGCGACGACGAGCTCAACAAGACCGTCACCGTCGCCGTCGAGACCGGGCAGGCCCTGGTCCGCCTCGCGTTCCGCCGCGACCCGGAGGGCTGCGCCGCCTCGATCGCCGAAGCCGGCGACGTCGTCTGCGACTACCTCGGCCGCCGCCTGCCGTAAGCGGGTCCCAGGCCACTCAAACCACCGCGCCGGGGCATGCGACCGCACTGGGCCGACTAGTCTCAATAGTCGACCCGGTGCGGTCTCTGACTTTCGAGGAGCAGCATGGCGAACACCCTTGCCGACATCCAGACGGTGCTGCGAATCCGCCCGTTCAGACGCCTGTGGACCGTCCTCGGACTGGCCTCCTTCGGCGACTGGCTGGCCATCTTCGCCACCGCCGGATTCGCGCAGTCCCTGTTCGACGACCCCGCGGCCAAGGGCGCGGCGTTCTCGGCCACCATCGTCCTCAGGCTGCTGCCGTCCCTGGTGCTCGGCCCCGTCGCGGGCGTCTTCGCCGACCGGTTCGACCGCCGCAAGACCATGGCCGCCTGCGACACCGCCCGCTTCCTCCTCATCGCCTCCGTCCCCACGGTCTACCTGATCACGAACAACACCGCGGTCACCGTCGCCTGGCTGGCCATCGCCCAGCTCTGCATCGAAGGCGCCGTCCTCATCTGGTCCCCGGCCAAGGAAGCGGCCGTCCCGAACCTCCTCCCGCCCGAGAAGTACGAGGCCGCCAACCAGCTCTCCCTCGCCACCACGTACGGCATCGCCCCGCCCCTCGCGTTCGCCGTCCTCGCGGTCCTCGAACGCGGCTCGGGCGTCTGGACCAACCTCGGCACCTGGGCCGAGCCCATGGTCATCGCGCTCTACCTCACCGCCGCGATGTTCGCGACCCTCGCCATCACCGTCTACTTCTTCATCCCGCAGATCTCCGGCCGCTACGGCAAGGTCGCCGCCAAGACCTCCAGCGTCTGGAACGACTTCGTCGAGGGCTGGGCCTACCTGCGCACGTCCGAACGCGTGCGCGGCCTCATCGTCGGCATGCTCGGCGCGTTCAGCGGCGCGGGCATCCTCATCGGCGTCGGCACCGTCTACGCCGCGACCCTCGGCGCCGGCGAAGCCGCGTTCTACACCCTCGCCGTGTTCCTCTTCCTCGGCCTCGGCTCCGGCATCGCCTTCGGCCCCAAGCTCATCGGCGAACTCTCCCGCCTGCGCTGGTTCGGCATGAGCATCGTCCTCGCCGGTGCGGGCCTCGCGCTCGACGCCGTCGCCCCGCACATGGTGTTCTCGCTCATCGGCTCCGTCGTCATCGGCCTCGGCGCCGGCATGGCCTTCCTCGCCGGGATCACCCTCCTCCAGCGCGAGACCGAGGACGAGATCCGCGGCCGCATGTTCGCGTTCATCGCCGTCTCCGCCCGCGTCATCCTCATGGCCTCCATGACGATCGCCGCGCCCCTCGCGGGCTGGCAGGCCGCCCGCCAGCTCGACCTCGGCTTCACCGAGGTCGAGGTCTCCATGAGCCGCATCCTCCTGTTCATCGGCGGCGCCCTCGTCGTCTGGCTCGGCGTCACCGCGTTCCGCTCCATGGACGACAAGCCCGGCGTCCCCGTCTTCGCCGACCTCTGGTCCTCCCTGCGCGGCCGCCCCCTCTCCGCCGTCGACCCCGTCGCCGGGACCGGCTTCTTCGTCGTCTTCGAAGGCGGCGAAGGCGCCGGGAAGTCCACCCAGTCGGTGAAACTCGCCGCCTGGCTCAAACTCCGCGGCTACGAAGCGGTCCTCACCCGCGAGCCCGGCGCCACCGACATCGGCATGCGCATCCGCTCGCTCGTCCTCGACTCCGGCGGCGAGTCCGCGCCCGCGCCCCGCGCCGAAGCGCTCCTGTTCGCCGCCGACCGCGCCCAGCACGTCGACAAGGTCATCCGCCCCGCCCTCGAACGCGGCGCCGTCGTCGTCTCCGACCGCTACATCGACTCCTCCATCGCCTACCAGGGCTCCGGCCGCGCCCTCGGCAAGGACGAGATCGCCTGGGTCTCCGCCTGGGCCACCGGCGGACTCAAGCCCGACCTCACCGTCCTCCTCGACGTCGACCCCGCCAACGGCCTCCACCGCGCCAAGGCCGGAGGCACCGGCGACCGCCTCGAACAGGAAGAGCTCGAATACCACGAGAAGGTCCGCGAGACCTTCCTCCAGCTCGCCGCCGCCGACCCCGGCCGCTACCTCGTCATCGAAGCCGGAGGCACCCCCGACGACATCGCCGCCGCCGTGCGCGCGGCCGTCGCCGAACGCCTCGACATCCGCACCCAGACCGCCCGCACCGAGACCGGCTGGCCCGGCCTCGACAGCGACAACTCGGGCCGCGGCACCGGGACCGACGGCCCCGCCGCGCCCGAAGGCCCTGCCCCATCAAGCGGCACTGCCGAATCCACCAAGGACTACGGCTGGGACACCGTCACCGAAGAGGCCGGCCGCCCGTGACCGTCGCCGCCGCCGGAGTGTTCAGGGAGCTCGTCGGTCAGGACGAGGCCCAGCGCATCCTCGCCGAAGCCGCCCGCGGCACCGGCATGACCCACGCGTGGCTCTTCACCGGCCCGCCCGGCTCCGGCCGCTCCACCGCCGCCGTCGCCTTCGCCGCCGCACTCCAATGCGACCAGGGCGGCTGCGGCGAGTGCCATTCCTGCCGCACCGTCCTGGGCGGCACGCACTCCGACGTCACCCGCGTCATCCCCGAGGGCCTGACCCTCGGCGTCGACCAGGTCCGCCGCCTCATCCTCGAAGCGAGCCGCGCACCCACGTCGGGGCGCTGGCAGATCCTCGTCGTCGAGGACGCCGACCGCCTGACCGAGGCGGCCGCGAACGCGCTGCTGAAAGCGGTCGAGGAACCGCCGGAGCGGACCGTGTTCCTGCTCTGCGCGCCGTCGACGAACCCGGCGGAGATCTCGGTGACGATCCGGTCCCGCTGCCGCGTCCTGGGGCTGCGGCAGCCGCCTTCGGAGGCGATCGCGGACCTGCTGGTCAGCCGCGACGGCCTGCCACGGCGAGAAGCCGAACTGTATGCCGCTGCGGCCCAAGGGCATGTGGGCCGGGCCCGGCGGCTCGCCACCGACGCGGAGGCGCGCGCGAAACGCCACGACGTGCTGCAGATCCCGCGCCGCCTCACCGGTCTGGGCGCGTGTTTCACCGCCGCGGTGGAGCTGATCGAGGCCGCCGAGGCCGAGGCCTCGGGGGTGTACACGGACCAGTCGGCGGCGGAGAAGGAAGCGCTGGAGACCGCGCTCGGCAAGGGCGGCACAGGCAAAGGCGCGTCGAAGGCCGCCCGCGGCTCGGCGGCGGCGCTGAAGGAGCTGGAGAAGCGCCAGAAGACCCGCGACACGCGGGCGCAGCGCGACTCCCTCGACCGGGCCCTCGTGGACCTGGCGGCGTTCTACCGCGACGCCCTCGCGGCCGGGTTCGGCGCCCGTGTGGACCCCATCCACATCGACATGGCCGACACGACCAGAGCGGCGGCCGCGAAGCTCAGCGCCGAATCGCTCCTGCGCCGCATCGACGCGATCCTGGAGTGCCGCAGGGCGATCGAGTTCAACGTCCGGCCGAGGATCGCCGTAGAGGCGATGATGACGAGGCTCTGGCAGTCGTTATTGCGTCCACAGGTGGTGGATGAACGCGTCCTGCGCCTTCGGGATCGTGCCCGTCCGCTGCCACCGGTACCACGCCCGCTCCTCGACGACCCGCACGCAGAAGTCCCCGTCGAGCTCGAAAGCCTCTGAGACGCAACGGAAGTCGTCCCGGAACACCGCGTCGGTCCAGTACCAGACGCGCCGCCCGATCAGCCCCGGCACATCGGAGGCCGGGTACGGCCGCCTCACCGGCGGCGAGTCGGGGTCGGAGAGCCGCTCGATCAGGTACCCCGGCCGCGGCGAGCCCGTGCCGGGCTCGGGCCGCTGCACGTACACGTCCTCAGCCGGCACGAGGCTCGCGTACGCGTCCCCGTCGCCGTCCACCGCCCGGTAGTAGTCGGCCTCGGATATCAAGGGCACCAGCAGCATCCCGTCGCGCGTCACCGGGTCGTCGGCCCGCAGGTCGAACTGCCAGCCCGCGCCCGCCGCGCCCGCCACAACCCTTGAGGAGTGCATGTCGAACGCCCGCGATGCGGGCACCGGGACCAGCGCAGGAGGCGGCCCGGGGGAGTCGAAAGCGTTGCTGGACAAGCTCAAAGGGAGCTCCAGACCTCGTGTGACGGGCAGATACCAGGGTGACCGGAAGAAAGCATAGGGGGTTGGCACACTCTGGGGATTCACGGCCCTCGCGGCAGCCGTAAAGTTCTTCTCATCAAGCACGGAACACTTCTCAACTAAGGATGAATGCTATGAGCGAGTACGACGAAGCCGCTGTCGAAGAGACCGTCGAAGAGGACTACGCCGCTGAGGAGGAGACCTACACCGACGAGGCTGCCGCCGAGGAATACAGCATGGAAGAGGAGACCTACGAGGAGTCCTACGACGACACCGCGGTCTCCACGGTCACCGAGACCTTCGACGTCGACGGCGACGGCTACGAGGACGCCACCATCTCCTCCGACGGCGTGACCCTGATCGACGCCGACGGCGACGGCGACGCCGAGGCCATCGCGACCGACTACGACAACGACGGCATCTCCGACGAGCTGATGGTCGACGCGGACGGCGACGGCTCGGTCGAGTCCTACGCCGCCGACACCGACGGCGACGGCCTCATCGACACCATCGAGTCGGACACCAACGGCGACGGCTACACCGACCAGGTCTCGGTCGACACCAACGCCGACGGCTACATCGACTCGGTCGCCACCGACTCGAACGACGACGGCTACGCCGACACCGTGATCACCGACTACAACGCCGACGGCCTGGTCGACGAGATCTCCGTCGACTCGGACGCGGACGGCGTCGCCGACACCGTGCTCACCGACACCGACGAGGACGGCTTCCTCGACACCGCCTACACCGAGGCCGTGCCCGAGGGCGACTCGTTCCAGTCGCAGACCGGCCAGGTCATCTAACAACCCAGCGTTCCGATGCCTGGACACCCCTAGGCTCGCTCGCCTCATAGCGAAGGCCGGATGCAGTGCGCATCCGGCCTCTTCGCTTGCCCTGGAACAGGTCAGTTGGTGGTGCCGCGCAGGAGCGACATCGCCTCGGCGCGGGAGCGCGCGTCGGACTGCATGAGGCCGCGCACCGCCGAGGTGACCGTGCGGGAGCCCTGCTTCCTGATGCCGCGCATGGACATGCACGTGTGCTCGCACTCGACGACGACGATGACGCCGCTCGCTTCGAGCGAGTTGTACAGCTGGTCGGCGATCTGGCTCGTGAACCGCTCCTGCACCTGCGGGCGGCGGGCGTACACCTCGACGAGGCGGGCGAGCTTGGAGAGCCCGACGATCTTCCCGGCCGGGCCGGGGATGTAGCCGACGTGGGCGACGCCGGTGAACGGCAGCAGGTGGTGCTCGCAGAAGGACTGCACGTCGATGTCGCGCACGAGCACGAGCTCGTTGTGGTTCTCGTCGAAGGAGGTCTTGAGGACTTCGGCGGGGTCGACGCGCAGCCCGGCGAAGAGTTCGGCGTAGGCGCGGGCGACGCGGCGGGGGGTCTCCTGGAGCCCGGGGCGGTCGGGGTCCTCGCCGACCGCCATCAGGATCTCTCTGACGGCGGCTTCGATGCGCTCCAGGTCCACCGCGTTTTCGACGGGGCTGCCGTTGATGCGGCCGTCGATGAGGCGGGCGGCCAGGTTGTCGAGTTCAGCCATCGCACAAGCTTACGGCTTTCCGCCGACATCCCCAGTGGGCTTCACCACCCTGTGGACACGGAAACGGGCCTCCCGACCAGGTCAGGAGGCCCGTGAAATGTTTCACTCCGGTTTAGGCCTGCGGGGCCTGTCCCTCGGTGGAGGGGCCGACCTCGATACCTTCCTCGATGCCCTCGGCGGGCTTGGAGCCGTTCGGGGTCGAGACGGGCGGCTCGCCGAGCTGGCGGGACGCGGTGCCGTTGAACGGGGACATCGGCGGGCGCTTGACCACGCGGGTCGCGATCCGCTCCAGGTCCTCCTGGTTCAGCGTCTCCTTCTCGAGGAGCTCGACGACCATCTGGTCGAGGACGTCGCGGTACTCGGTGACGATCGCGTACGCCTCGTCGTGGGCGATCTCGATGAGCGCCCGGATCTCGGCATCGACCGTGGCGGCGACGTCGTCGGAGTAGTCCTTCTGGTGCCCGTACTCGCGGCCGAGGAACGGCTCGGAGCCGCTGGAGCCGTACTTGATGGCGCCGAGCTTGGCGGACATGCCGTACTCGGTGACCATCGCGCGGGCGACCTTGGTGGCCTTCTCGATGTCGTTGGAGGCGCCCGTGGTCGGGTCGTGGTAGACCAGCTCCTCGGCGGCGCGGCCGCCGAGCGCGTACGCGAGCGTGTCGATCATCTCCGAGCGCGTCTGCGTGTACTTGTCCTCGGTGGGCAGCACGAGCGTGTGGCCGAGCGAGCGGCCGCGCGGCAGGATCGTGAGCTTGTGGACGGGCGCGGCGTGCGGCAGCGCGTGGGCGACGAGCGCGTGGCCGGCCTCGTGGTAGGCGGTCATCTTCTTCTCGGCGTCGCCCATGACGCGGCCCTTGCGCTCCGGTCCGGCGATGACGCGGTCGATGGCCTCTTCGAGGGCGTCGGCGGAGATCGCCTTCTCGTTGTGGCGGGCGGTCAGGAGCGCGGCCTCGTTGATGACGTTCTCGAGGTCGGCGCCGGAGAAGCCCGGCGTGCGGCGCGCGATGGTCTCGAACTCGACGTTCGGGACGAACGGCTTGCCCTTCGCGTGGACCGACAGGATCGCCTGGCGCCCTTCCTTGTCGGGGGCGTCGACGGGGATCTGGCGGTCGAAGCGGCCGGGCCGCAGCAGGGCCGGGTCGAGGATGTCGGGGCGGTTCGTCGCGGCGATGAGGATGACCCCGCCGCGCGTGTCGAAGCCGTCCATCTCGACGAGCAGCTGGTTGAGGGTCTGCTCGCGCTCGTCGTGGCCGCCGCCCATGCCGGCGCCGCGGTGGCGGCCGACGGCGTCGATCTCGTCGACGAACACGATCGCGGGCGCGTTCTCCTTGGCCTGGGTGAACAGGTCGCGCACGCGGCTGGCACCCACACCGACGAACATCTCGACGAAGTCGGAGCCGGAGATCGAGTAGAACGGGACGCCCGCTTCCCCGGCGACGGCGCGCGCGAGGAGGGTCTTGCCGGTGCCGGGAGGACCGAACAGGAGGACGCCCTTGGGGATCTTCGCGCCCAGCTCCTGGTACTTCTTCGGGTCCTCGAGGAAGTCCTTGATCTCGCGGAGCTCCTCGACGGCCTCGTCGGCGCCGGCCACGTCGTCGAACGTGGTCTTCGGGGTGTCCTTGGACACCATCTTCGCCTTGGACTTGCCGAAGTTGAGGACCCGCGAGCCGCCGCCCTGCATCTGCGACATGAAGAACAGGAGCAGCAGGACGATGAGCACGATCGGGAGGAGGCTCAGCAGGAACGACACGAACACGGAGGTCTCGTTGACCTCGGTGTCGAACTTGACGCCCGCGGTCTCCAGCTCGGTGGCGACCGTCTCCATCATCCCCGCGGGCAGGTAGGCCTCGACCTGCTTGCCGTCGCTGAGGGTGAGCTGGACCAGCTGCTCCTTGTCGAGGAGGTTGGCCTCCTTGACGTTCCCGTCGTTGATGTCCTTGAGGACTTCGGAGGTCGTGGCCTCGTCGTAGTCGGACCCGCCGGACCAGAAGCTGCCGATCAGTACCGCGATGAGGGCGATGAGCACGATCCAGACGAGCGGCCTGCGGAAGAACCGCTTCCGCTCAGGTGTGGGTCTCCCGGCGTCGGCCACTCGTTTCCTCCTGCGTCATTCGCGTTCTCGAGAGCGTTGCTGTCTCTTCCGCGGATCGCACGCTTCACCGCGGCCCCACAGGGTTTCCTGAGCTGCAGGGAGAAGACAACTCGAACGTACACGGTGCGGAGGTTCGACGATTCGCAGCGTCAGGACACCTGGCCCTTCGCGACGGAAACCGCCCTTACCCCGCCCGCTGATAGACCGTAATTAGTACCACGGGCAGGTTGAGTTCGCCCACCCAAGCCAGCGCCGCGGACGATCGGGTGGCACCCTTGTTACATGACGTCGGAGCTTGCCAGCCCACCTTCCGTCCCGTCCGCTGCGGCGCGGGACGCGGTGTTCGATCCTGATTCGTGGTACGCCGAGCAGATCGAGCGCACCATCATCACCGAAGACGAGATCCGAGCGAAGGTCGCCGAGCTCGGCGCCCAAGTCTCGGCCGACTACGCCGGCGGCGTGCTGGAGGACGGCGACGAGCTGCTGCTCGTCGGCGTGTTCAAGGGGGCGGTCATGTTCATGGCCGACTTCGCGCGGGCGCTGAGCGTGCCGGTGAAGATGGAGTTCATGGCGCTGTCGTCGTACGGGAGCTCCACGACCTCGTCGGGGACCGTGCGCATCCTCAAGGACATCGACTCCGATGTCACCGGGAAGCACATCCTCGTGGTCGAGGACATCATCGACTCCGGGCTGACCCTGGACTGGCTGCTGAAGTACCTCGAGGGCCTGCAGCCCGCCTCGGTCTCGGTCGTGTCGATGCTCCGCAAGCCGGGCGTGCAGCGGGTGGACATCCCCGTGAAGTACCTGGGCTTCGACATCCCGAACGAGTTCGTGGTCGGCTACGGCCTCGACTACGCCGAGCGCTACCGGGAGCTGCCGTTCATCGGCGTCCTGAACCCGGCGGTCTACCAGAAGTAAGCACCCGGGGCGCAGCCCCGCAACCTCGTCCCCGACGGCCCGCGCGACAGTGCGGGCCGTCCTCATATCCCGCACAGCGGATCGCAGTTCTCGCGCGCCCGCCGCCCGCCCGCACCGGTCGGCGCGCTCCGCAACCGCTCGTGCTCTCCTTATTTATTTCGCTACAAGCGGAACGCGGTGAGACGCCCATCGCTCCGTCGGACTTCGATGCCTCCAGGGAGGAAGGTCGGGCCCTGGCCTCGCCAGTCCGCTACGAGCGCGTCGACCGCGTCGAGGTGCCGGTGGTTCAGCTCCGCGCCGTCGACTCCCGACTCCAGGACCCACGCCCGCAGCACCCGCTGCCGCACCGGCCCCGCGAGTGCCGCCACCCGCTTCGCGTCAATCTCACTGTTCTCGGTCCGGCACGCTTCCAGCGCCTCCCGGGCCACGCCGTCCAGATAGTCCGTGTCGGCCCCGACCAGCGCCGCCGTCTGCGCGAGGTTCGCCACCACGTCCTCCCCGAGCGTCCCGGCGAGCACGTCCATCGCCGGGCGCAGCGCCGACCGCAGGTACCGCGGGTCGGTGTTGTGCGGGTCGGTCCACGGCTTCAGCCCGCGCTCGGCGCAAGCCGCGTGCGTATCGGCCCGCGCGATGCCCAGCAGCGGCCGCCGGTAGCGACCGCGCACGGCCCGCATCCCCGCGACGCCGCGCGGCCCGCCGCCGCGCGCCAGCGCGAGCAGCACCGTCTCCGCTTGGTCGTCTCTCGTGTGCCCCAACAGGACCGCGCTCGCGCCGTGTCGCCGCGCGGCCGCGTCGAGCGCCGCGTACCGGGCCGTCCGGGCGGCCCCTTCGGGCCCGCCGTCACTGCCGACCTCGACCGCCACCGCCTCCACCGGATCAAGCCCGACAGTGCCCGCCCAACTGGCGACCTCGGCCGCGCGTTCGTCCGAACCCGCTTGCAGCCCATGGTCGACGGTGACGAGTCCGGCCCGCAGCCCCATCCTCGGGGCGCAGAACGCGAGCGTGTCCGCCAGCGCCAGCGAGTCGGGCCCGCCCGAGCAGGCGACGAGCACGAGCGAGTCGGCAGCGAGGTCCGCGAGCGCGTCGCGGACGGCGACGCGCAGCCGCGCCACCGCGGGCGGCAGTTTCGCCATGCGCTCAGCCGCGCCCGGCGCCGAGCCGCTGCGGCGCGGCGCCCTGGCCGCGCAGGACGCGGGCGATCCACCGCTCGGGGTGGTCGATCTCGGCTTCGGTGGGCAGGTGTTCGGGGCGTTCCCAGACGCGGTTGAACCCGGTGACGCCGTGTGCGGCGACGACGTGGTCGACGAAGCGGCGCCCGGCCGCGTACTGGCGCATCTTCGCGTCGAGGCCGAGGAGCTGGCGGAGGAACCGCTGCAGTGTGGTCGGGTTGGCGCGGCGGCGGTCGAAGCGGCGGCGCAGGAGTGCGACGTGGTTGATGGAGGTGCGGCCGACGCCGTCCATGACGGACTCGGCGTGGCCCTCCAGGAGGGTCATGAGCGCCTGGATCTGCGAGATCGCTTCGCGCTGTTCGGGACTGGTGACGGCGGACATGACGTCGGCGCCGGGGATTTCTTCCTGCGGGTCGCCGCGCTCCTCTTCGCGGGCGCTGGCGAGGGCGCGGCGCACGGCGCGGGCGAGGCCGGAGGCGGTGGAGCGGTCGGGTTCGGCGGCGTCGAAGAACGCGTGGATGAGCTGGTGGAAGTGGTCCCGCATCCAGGGGACGGCCGTGAACTGGGTGAGGTGCGCGGCTTCGTGGACGGCGATCCAGAGGCGGAACTCGCGCGAGGGCAGGCGCAGTCGGCGTTCGACTTCGACGATGTTGGGGGCGACGAAGAGCAGGCGGCCGGTGTCGGTGGAGAACGTCTCGAACTGGCCGAGCACCCGGGAGGACAGGAACGCGAGGACGGCGCCGGTCTGGACGCCGGTGAGTTTCGCGGCGGCGGTGGCGGGGGCGTCCGGTCCGGGGTCGTCGGCGCCGAGTTCGGTGAGGAGGCGCCGGAATCCGGCGATGTTGACCCGGCTCCAGCGGATGCGGTCGACGACGTCGACGGACACCTCGGTGGCCGGGACGAGTCCGGTGTACTCGGTGACCAGGTCGATCGCCTTGCGGGCGTGGCGGTGGAGGTCGGCGACGACGTCGAGGGCGCCTTCGGGGCTCATGCGCGGGCCGCCGCGGCTGAACGCCCGTGAGCAGGAGGCGGCGGTCTGCCAGTCGACTGACGGCAGCATCGGGTTTCCTGCGGGCGACGCCATCGGCCAAGCCTATCCATAGCGCACTTGCCGCGCCACTCTCCCGCACAAGTAGGCGCGAACCGGCGCGTTCCGGACCTGGGGTTTCCGGCCGGGCCCGGGCGTTTGCCGCGTTGCCGGGGGCCGCCGGGGACCCGCTCGCGGCGGGATCGGTTTGCGGCGGTTCGCCCGCACCGCAAATCACCTAACGTGACCGCATGGATTCAAATATCGAACATCTTGAAACTATCGGACCATCGATGCTAGGTTCTTCTCAAGTCCGCAACATCTTGCAGTCTTGCGGGCAGGAATTGCAAAGGGAGCAACGATGCCTCACCACCTCCGCCGCCGCGCACTGCCCGCCATCGGCGGTGCCGCGCTCGCGGCCCTCATCGCCGCAGCGGCCGTCCCCGCCGCCGGGCCCCAGAACGACCCCGAACCCCTCGACGCCGCCCCGGTAGCGGCCCTCACCGGCGGCGACTCGATCCTCAACATGTTCGAGTGGAACTGGAACTCCATCGCCGCCGAATGCGCCGGATCGCTCGCCGACTCCGGCTACACCTACGTCCAGACCTCCCCGCCGAACGAGCACATCCTCGGCGAAGACGCCACCTCCGGCGAAGAGAACGCCTGGTACATCCACTACCAGCCCGTCAGCTACGAGCTCGAGTCCCGCCTCGGCACCCGCGCCGAATACGCGAGCATGGTCGCCACCTGCGAGGCCAACGGCATCGGCGTCATCGCCGACGTCGTCATCAACCACATGGCCGCAGGCTCCTCCACCGAGACCCGCTACGGCTGGAACGGCAGCGAATACCGCCAGTTCTACTACCCCGACGCCGGATACGACGCCTCCGACTTCCACAACACCGGCAGCGCCTACTGCGAGATCGCCGACTACACCGACCGCACCGAAGTCCAGGAGTGCCACCTCGTCGGCCTCAACGACCTCGACACCTCCCAGGCCGACGTCCGCGAGACCATCGCCGCCTACCTCAACGACCTCACCGGCCTCGGCGTCGCAGGCTTCCGCGTCGACGCCGCCAAGCACATCTCCGCGACCGACCTCGACGCCATCATGGACCTCGCCACCGGCGACCCCTACATCGTCCAGGAAGTCATCGGCGCCTCCGGCGAACCCGTCACCGAAGCCGAGTACACCGGCATCGGCGACGTCCAGGAGTTCAGCTACGCCTACGACCTCAAGAGCCACATCAACGGCTCCTCCGAGGCCCGCTACCTCACCACCATGGGCACCAGCTGGGGCTACACCTCGCCCGCGGGCGTCTTCGTCGCCAACCACGACACCGAGCGCGGCTCCCTCACCATGAACTACAAGTACGGCCAGGACTACCTCCTCGCCGAAGCGTTCATGCTCGCCTACCCGTTCGGTACCCCCGCGTCCTACACCGGCTACGAGTTCACCACCGGCCACGCCGCCCCGCCGCTCAACTCCGACGGCTCCGTCGCCGACGCCGTCTGCGGCACCGGCGCCTTCACCTGCGTCCACCGCTCCCCGTACATGAGCGGCATGGCCGGCTTCCGCGCCGCCACCGCCGGCGACGCCGTCGTCAACACCTGGGGCTCGGGCGACGCGCTCGCCTTCGGCCGCGGGGACACCGGCCACGTGGTCGTCAACGCCGGGTCCTCCTCGATCACCCAGACCTTCACCACCTCGCTGCCGAACGGCTCGTACGTGGACGTCATCTCCGGCGCCACCGTCACCGTCTCCGGCGGCACCTTCACCGCCACCGTCGCGGCCAAGGCCGCGCTGGCGATCTACGTCGGCAACGAGTCCGGCGGCGGTGGCGGCGACACCGGCACGGACGACTGCGTCACGGTGAACGCCACGGTCTCGGGCACCTCGGTCGGCGACGAGGTGTACGTCGTGGGCTCGGTCTCCCAGCTCGGCAACTGGACCGCGATCAGCTCGGCCCACCTGTCGGGTACGACCTACCCGGTCTGGAAGGGCACGATCAGCATCCCGGCCGGCACGACCTTCCAGTACAAGTACGTGATCGTGAGCTCCTCGGGGACTTACACGTGGGAGTCGATCGGCAACCGGACGGCCACCGTGCCCGCTTCGGGCTGCCTGACGCTCACGCAGACCTGGAACGTCGCCTAACCGCAAGCGCCGCAAAGCAAGGGGCCCCGGGCTTTCACCCGGGGCCCTCGATGTCTCTCGACCGCTAGCAGCCGCACTGGGAGACGGCCGTGGTGATCTCGTCCATCGCCGCCTCGACCGCTTCGCCCGACGGGGTGTCGGTCCCGTGGCCGTTGCTGATGAGCGAGAAGATCAGCTGCCTGCCGGCCGCCGTGGTCAAGGTCCCGGTCAAGGAGATGACACCGATGGGCTCGGTGAGGGTCCCGGTCTTGCCCCGCACGACGCCCATGCCCGCCTCGGCGGTGCCGAAGCGGTCGCCGAGGGTGCCGGAGTACCCGGCCACGGGCAGCGACTCGAACACCGACGACGCCGGCGTCCCGGTCGCGCCGAGCAGCATCTGCGTGAACGCGTTCGCGGTCATCCGGTCGTCGGGCGAGAGCCCGGAGCCGTCGTGGAACACGAGCCCGGCCGTGTCCACGCCGAGGCCCGCGAGCGTCGACGTGTGCACCGTGGACATCGCGGCCCAGGTCATCTCGCCCTCGACGGCCAGCGCGGTCTGCAACGCGACCGCGTCCGACAGCAGGTTGTCCGAGGTGAGGATGAACGAGTCGACGAGCGCCGACAGCGGCGCGGAGTGCACCACGGCGAGCTCGGCCGCGCCCGCCGCGGCGGTCCCCGCCTCGACTGTGGTGGCGCCCAAGAGTTCCGCGAACTGCTGCGCGGCGGCCGTCGCCGGGTCGGCGTGGTGCGGGGAGTACTTCAGGGTGTTGTCCGTGCGGCCGCCGTCGACCATGAACGGCGCCATCGGCGCGGTCGAGGTGTCCAGTTCGGCCGCCCCGACGCCAGCGGCGGCGACGGTGTCGGTGAACACGCTCGTGTCGAGATAGACCGTGGTCGGGGCGGTGCCGCCGCGCGCTTCGAGGACGAGGTCGGCGAGCTCGGTGAGGCTGGCGCCCGCCGCATACTGCGTGTAGTAGCCCTCGCCGTCCACGGTCAGGGTCGGGTCGCCTCCGGCGACGAGCACGACGCTGTCCTCGGTCGGGCCCTCGACGACGGTGGTGGGGATGCGGTACTCGGCGCCGAGGTGCTGGAACGCGGCCACGGCAGTGACCACTTTCATGGAGGACGCGGGCGCGAGCGGCGTCGCGCCCTCCTGCTCGAAGAGGACGTCCCCGGTCAGGGCGTCGGCGAACGACGCCGAGAGGCTCCCGGTCAGGCGCGGGTCGGCGAGGAGGCCCGGCAGGACCGCGGCGAGGTCGGGGACCGGCGCGTCGGCGTCCGACCCGGCGAGGACGGGCGCGGCCTCGGCCGGGGGATAGGCCTCCGGGGCGGTGAGCGTCCCGGTCCTGGGGCTGGTGACGGCCGAGATCTGCCACACCAGGCCCCCTGCGGCGGCTACGGTGACCACGATGGCGAGGGCCGCCAGGACCCGGGTGAGCGCCCGGCGACGACGTGCCCCGCCCGGCTGCGGGGCGGGTGCTGCGTGTGGCGTACTACTCGCGACCTTGGGGTCGGCGTTGTCGCTGAGGGACATGCACAGAGACTAGGCCATCAAGAGCACTGCAATTGAGCCTGGAGGAGGTCGGCCGATGGAGTTCGACGTGACCGTGGAGATCCCGAAAGGGTCTGCCAACAAGTACGAGATCGACCACGAGACCGGACGTATCCGTCTGGACCGGACGCTGTTCACCGCGACGGTGTACCCGGCCGACTACGGCTTCATCGACGACACGCTGGGCCAGGACGGCGACCCGCTGGACGCACTGGTCCTGGTGGAGCCGACGTTCCCCGGTTGCGTGATCCGCGCGCGTGCCATCGGCATGTTCCGGATGCGCGATGAGAAGGGCGTGGACGACAAGGTTCTGTGCGTCCCGGCCGAGGACCCCCGCAAGGACCGGTTCAAGGACATCGCCGACGTTCCCGAGTTCGACCGCCTGGAGATTCAGCACTTCTTCACGGTCTACAAGGACTTGGAGCCCGGCAAGAGCGTCGAGGGCGCGACCTGGACCGGACGGGCCGAGGCCGAGGAGGAGGTGCGCCGCTCGTTCGAGCGCGCCAAGACCCACGGGTACAAATCGAACCACTAGCAAGACGAGACGGCGGCCCGGACACCTCGTGTCCGGGCCGCCGTTTTGCCTTCAGCCTGCCTTCAGGTTCCCGCAGGCACCATGTAGGCCAGGGGACCCGAAAACGAACGCGAGGGTAGCTCCGGGCCGACTTCAGCTCCGCTTCAGGTTCCCGCGGGCCCCCTTGCAGTAGGGGCGCACGCTACTTGACGCGAGGGTAGCTCCCGGCCGTTCAGGCGCTGACGATATCGAGCTGCCACGGCTTGGAACGCGTGGCCGGTTCGCTGAGTTCGACCTTCCACCCCTGGTCGGCGAGGAAGTCCGCGAGGTCCGCTGCGGACTCGGGTCGGGCGCCCCCGGCGAGGAGCGCGCGGGCGACCTCGCCCCGGGTCGCCTTGGCCATGTGGGTGACCACGCTGCGGCCGCCGTCGGCGTCCTCTTTGAACACCCGCACGGCGACGCCGCGGTCCTTCGGCCCCCACACCTGGGCGTACGTGCTCGAGCGCAGGTCGACGATGAGTTCGTCGCGCGCCTCGAGCACTCCGGCCACGGCCGGGCGCCACAGCTTCGCGAGCGGTTCGAGCCCGTCGAACCGGGTGCTCATCGGCATCCGGTACGGCGGCACCCGGTCGGAGGGTCGCAGGAGCCCCCACAGCGGCGACGCGATGAAGACCTGCTCGCCGTCGGGGAGGTCCCCGAGTCCGAGCCGGTCGTAGAGGACGCCGTTGTACAGCTCCCAGGCGGCGAGGGTCGGGGCGGTCTTGAGCGCACGGCCGGCCTGGACGTAATGGCGTCCGCTGGCGGGGAGCTTGAGCGCCTTCACGGCGGCTTCCTCGTCGGCGCACAGCTCGACCAGGCGGTCGACGAGGAGTTCGCGGATGGGGTTCAGCGCGGGTGAGGAGAGTCGGCCGAGGTCCAAGGGCGGACCGTCGCCTTGACCGGCCTTTCCTTCTGACGGCGGCAGCAGTATGAGCACAGCAGGCGAGTCTACCTGCCCGTCCGTCTGGTGCCGCCGGGGCCGTGCCGGGCGGCGGGCGCGTTCTCCAGTTCCCTTGGGAATTCACCCGACCGGGTGTGTGCGGGCTCGACGCGATGGTTTATAGTACATATGTTCGATCAAGCGGGAGCGGGTCCGACCCCACCGAGGACTGCGTGCGACGCTGATCGAATAGGCGCGGCGGCGGCTCTCCGCGACTGCCGCCGCGCCGTCCACCAGCGGCGGTGCGAAGCCCACACCGCCCGCCGCGGACTTCACCGCCACCGGCCCGGCGGTGAAGTCTGGCCTCGCACCAGCGACTCCGCCCCTCGCACCAGAGATTCCGCACTGTCCACAGGCTGTGGACGACACGCCTCCCGCGACTATCGCACCAGCCACCGACAATCCGAGTGCCGCAGGCCATCCGGCCCCCGCCACCCGCACCGCCGCTGCTCCGATGCGGTAATCTCCCCGTTGGGTCTATAGCTCAATTGGCAGAGCTGCGGACTTTTAATCCGTAGGTTGTGGGTTCGAGTCCCACTGGACCCACCACGTGAGATCCGCCGCCGACCAGGTGCGACACCGGTCGGCGGCGGATTTTTTCTGTGCGGACGCGCTTGCGGTGCAACGGGTGTGACCTGGTGCATGATCGGCACCCTGGTGTTCACGGGACTTGTCCGAGGGTTTCCTGGGGCGTAATGAGCCGGTGACAACGGCCGGTCAGAGTAGTGGCCGAGGCCCCGGAACCGACCGCGGGGAGGAGCCGCTCCGGCGGCTCCCGGACGCGGGGCGGGCCTCACCGCCGCACCGGCGCGGCACGCATCTCGCATCACCGCCCGGAAGGAAACACCGATGGACCCTTACGCGATCTTGGCAATCCAGATGAGCAAGACCGAGGCGCACTCGGCGCTCCCCGACGCGCCCGTCGTCCCCGACCGTCCCACGCTGCTCGGTCGGATCGCCGGCGGCATCACCGCCGCCCGGCGCGGCCTCATCGCCCGCGACCTGCGGGTCGCCTCCGAGGCCGCGCTGCCCAAGCGGGCCGATGTCCGCAGGGCCGCTTAAGCCAGACAAGGCGACGGGCCGGGGAGCGCGCTCCCCGGCCCGTCGCCTTGTCCTAACCTTGATTGGGGGGATGACGACATCCCCAGCACACCAGCCCCCGGTACCCCTGACACGTCCTCCCCTCGCGTCGACCTCTTCCCCCC
>NZ_JBVJHZ010000044.1:0-49239 GCF_055586545.1 Glycomyces sp. NPDC050141
GTGCTTCAACCTCGTCAGGGGGTGGGGAGACACCACTGCACCCCCGCTCCCACACCCCCCTCCCCCCCCCCCCCCCCCCCCCCCCCCCCCCCCCCCCCCCCCCCCCGCGCCTCCTGGTTTCCTTTGCGGGTCTAGCGGGTCAGGGCCGGTTCGCGCTCGACCGGCTGCGGGTCGGATTCGGGTTCGACGGTCACGTGCGGGAGGGCCTTGTCGAGCCACTTGGGAATCCACCAGGCGCCGCGTCCCATGACCTTCATGATCGCGGGGACGAGGAGGCTCCGGATCACGAAGGCGTCGATGAAGATGGCGACGGCCATGCTGATGCCGAACTGCTGGAGGAGGCGCGCGTCGTCGAGGATGAACGAGCCGAAGACGGCCATCATGATCGCCGCCGCGGCGGTCACCACGCTGCCGGTGGAGGCGAGCCCGCGGCGGACCGCCTCGGTCGCGTCGCCGGTGCGCCGCCACTCCTCCTGCATGCGGGACATGAGGAACACCTCGTAGTCCATCGAGAGTCCGAAGATGATCGCGAAGGACATGACGGGGACGAACGCCTCGACCGGGCCCGCGGCGATGCCGAACATGCCCTCCTGGAAGATCCAGGCGACCACGCCGAGGCTCGCGCCGATCGTCATCAGGTTGAGGATCGCGGCCTTGACCGGGATCAGGATCGAGCGGAACACGACCATCAGCAGCAGGAGCGAGAGCCCGACGACGAACAGCAGGAACAGCGGGGCCTTCTCGATCATGATGTCGCTGAAGTCGATCGCGGCGGCCGTGGAGCCGCCGACGAGCTGGGTGCCCTCGACCTCGTTCAGGACGTCGTCGCGCAGTTCGTGGACGAGGTCGACGGTGGCCTGGTCGGCCGGACCGGCGGTGCCGACCACCGTGGACAGCCACAGGTCCTCGCCGATCGCGAACGGCGGGGAGGCCGTCTCGACCGAGTCGAGCCCGGACATCGCCTCGAACGCGGCGTTCGCCTCGGCCTCGGTGCCGTCGGTGACGACCATGAGCGGGCCGTTGAAGCCCTCGCCGAACCCGCCCGAGAGCAGGTCGTACGCCTCGCGGCTGGTCGTGCCCTCCGTGTCGGTCCCGGCGTCGGCGAACCCGAGGCGCAGGTTCAGCAGCGGCGACGCGAGCGCCACGAGCCCGGCGGTGACCACGACGATCGCGAGCCACGCCTGCTTCTCCACGAACCGCGACCAGCCGATCCAGCGCGAGCCCGGGGCGCGCTTGGCCTTCGCGGCCTTCTTGCGTACCGACTTCTCGATCCGCTTGCCGAACAGGGCCAGCAGCGCGGGCAGCAGCGTCACGGAGGCGAGCATCGTGACGAGCACGGTGAGCGCCACCGCGATCGCGACCGCCTGGAGCGAGCCCAGGCCGAGTGCGAACAGGCCCATGAGCGCCACGATGACGACCGAACCGGCGAACAGGACCGAGCGCCCGGCGGTGTCGAGCGCCGTCGCGGCGGCGGCCTTGCGGCTCGCACCGCGCTGGAGCTCGGACCGGAAGCGGGCGAAGATGATCAGCGCGTAGTCGACGCCGACGCCGAAGCCGACGAGGAACATGATGGGTGTCAAGAACGTCGGCAGCGTGACTACATGGGACACGAGCATCGACAGGCAGAACGCGGTGCCGACGGCGAACACCGCCGTGATGAGCGGCAGGCTCGCGGCCAGCAGCGACCCGAACATGAGCACGAGGATGACCAGGGCCGCGAGCATGCCGATGCCCTCGGCCGCACCGCCGCCGCCCTCACCGGCCTCGCGGATCACGTCGCCGCCCAGCGCGAACTGGAGCCCGTCGCCGGAGGCCTCCTCGGCCTTCGGGATCAGATCCGCCGCTTCGGCGGTGGTGCCGTCCCAAGTGACCGTGGCGTAGCCGACCGTGCCGTCCTCGCTGATCGCGCCGTACTCGGCGAACGGGTCGCTCACGCCGGTCACACCCGGTTCGTCCGCGAGGTCGGCGAGGAAGGCCGAAACGGCGGCCTGGTCGGCCGCGACATCGTCAGCGCCGAAGACCACCTGCACGGTGGACTCGTTGGCTTCGGGGGCGCGCTCGTCGAGGAGGTCGGAGAGCTCCTGCGACTCGGTGCCGGGCATCGAGTTGTCGTCTTCGAACGCGGAGCCGACCGCGCTCGAGGCGCCTATCGCGGCGCCGAACACGAGGACCCAGAGGAGGAGTGCGATCAGCGGGCGGCGCTGCGTCCAACCGGACAGCCGCGCGAGCGCCGAGGGCTTCGAGGCAAGGTGTTGATCCATATGACCACTGTCGCGGTCAGGACCGCTCCGCCGCATCGGCTCAGCAGCGGTATTCGGTGTACGTCCCAGGGATGAGGGCCCGCGCCGGTCCTACGTCACCAGTCGCACCGGGCCTACGTCACTCGCCGTCGGTCCAGGTCGGGCGCACCAGGCCCGACTCGTACGACATGACCACCAGCTGCGCCCGGTCGCGCGCCGAGAGCTTCGACATGATGCGGCTGACGTGCGTCTTCGCCGTCGCGGGGGACAGGAACAGGGTCCCGGCGATCTCGTCGTTGCTCATGCCCGTCGCCACGAGCTTGAGCACCTCGGTCTCGCGCTCGGTGAGCGCGTTCAGCTTCGAGCTCGGCTCCGGCCGGGCGATCCTGCCCGCGAACTCGCCGATGAGCCGCCGCGTCACCTTCGGCGAGATCAGCGCCTCGCCCGCCGCGACCACCCGGATCGCGTGGATCAGCTCGTCGGGGTCGGTGTCCTTCACGAGGAACCCGCTCGCGCCCGCGCGCAGCGCCCGGTACACGTAGTCGTCCTCGTCGAACGTCGTCAGGATCACGACCTTGACGCCGTCCAGCTTAGGGTCCTTGCCGATCCGCTCCGTCGCCTCCAGACCGTCCATATTGGGCATACGGATGTCCATGAGCGCCACGTCGGGACGGTGCCGCCGCGCCAGCTCCAGGGCCTCGGCCCCGTCGCTCGCCTCCGCGACCAGCTCGAAGTCCTCCTCATCGCTGAGGATCGAGGCGAAACCCGCCCGCACCAGCCGCTGGTCGTCCACCAGCATCACCCGGATCACCTGTCAACCTCCAGCGGCCACGTGGCCTCGACCGAGAAGCCGCCGTCGTCGCGCGGCCCCGCGTCGAAGGTACCGCCGAGGCTCTCGGCCCGCTCGCGCATCCCCGCCAGTCCGTTCCCTGCAACCATGGCGCCCTTGGCATCGCCGAGACCGTCGTCGATGACCGCGACCGCCAGCGTCGACGTCCCCGTGACCACCTTGATCTGCACCCGCTTCGCCTTCGCGTGCCGCAGCACGTTCGTCAGCGACTCCTGCACCACCCGGTACGCCGCCGCGTCCACCGCCACCGGCAGGACCGCGCTGCCGTCCACCCGCAGCTCCACCTCGAGCCCCGACGCCCGCGCCGCCGCCACCAGCGCAGGCAGCTGCTCCAGACTCGGCCCCGGGCCGGTCGGCGAGTCCTCCCCGGGCTCGCGCAGCACCCCGACCATCGCCCGCAGCTCCCGCAGCGACAACTGGCTCGCGTCCGCGATGACCTGCAGCGTCTCCTCGGTCCGGTACAGCGGGTCCTTCCGCAGCTTCCGCAGCGCCGCCGCCGTCTGCACGTTGATGAGCGACAAGTGGTGCCCGACCGCGTCGTGCAGCTCCCGCGCGATCCGCAACCGCTCCTCAGCCACACTCCGCAACTGCGTCTCCGCAAGGGCCACAGCGGTCTCGGCCCGATAGCGCCGGTAGTGGGCCACGATCGCGCCGATCGCCGGGACCGCGATGATCCACCCGCCGAGCATGAACGTCTCGCTCTCGGTCATGTGCGCGAAGCCCGCGAGGACCTCGGAGACCACCACGACCAGGAACGTGGCCGCCGCGATCGCGAACGCCGCGACCAGGTGGTCCAGGGCCGCCAGCGTGTACAGGGCGATCACGAACCCGAGCAGCATCGGCCCGTCCGTCGAGGACGCCGGGTAGTACACGATCGTGCAGGCCAGCGTTACCAGCGCGACCGTGAGCGGGAACCTGCTGCGGAAGAACAGCACCGCGCACGAGACGAACAGCACCGTCCACGCCAGGGACTCGTTGAGGCCCTGCGTGTCCCGCAGCCGCAGCATCCACTGCCCGAGCGTCCAGCCCAGCACGATCACGGCATTGACGACCCCCACGAGCAGGTCCGTCCGGGAGATCGAGAAGCGGTTCAGCACGCCTCCCAGCCTAAAGAGGAGCGCCCGGCCGCGGCCGGGCGCTCCTCGAAACCGCTGCTACTTCCCGAGCCCGGCGCGGCGCAGCGCCTCGGCCATCGCGCTCTGCGGCGCCGCCTGCTGCCGACCGCCCCCCTGACGCGGCTGCTGGCGGCCGTTCCCCCTGCCGCCCTTGGTACCCCCGCCTTGACCGCCCTGGCCGCCCTGGCCGCGGCGCTGGCCCTGCTGGCCGCCCTGCTCCGGTTCGTCGTCCAGGCGCATGGTCAGCGCGATGCGCTGGCGCTGCAGGTCGACCGAGATCACCTTCACCTTGACGACGTCGCCGGGCTTGACGATCTCCCGCGGGTCCTCCACGAACCGGTTGGCGAGCGCCGAGATGTGCACCAGGCCGTCCTGGTGGACGCCGATGTCGACGAACGCGCCGAAGGCCGCGACGTTCGTCACGGCCCCTTCCAGGAGCATCCCGGGCTGGAGGTCCGAGACCTTCTCCACGCCTTCCTTGAACGTGGCGGCCTTGAACTCCGGCCGCGGGTCGCGGCCGGGCTTCTCCAGCTCGGCGAGGATGTCCGAGACCGTGGGCACGCCGAAGCGGTCGTCGGCGAAGTCGCCCGGCTTGAGCCCCCGCAGGGTCTTCGCGTCGCCCACGAGGCCGTCGATCGGGGCTCCCGTGGCGGCGAGGATGCGCTCGACCACCGGGTAGGCCTCGGGGTGCACGGCCGAGGCGTCGAGCGGGTTGGCCCCGCCCGCGACCCGGAGGAACCCGGCGGCCTGCTCGAACGCCTTGGGCCCCAGGCGGGGCACCTTCAGCAGGGCCTTGCGGTCCGCGAAGCGGCCGTGCTCGTCGCGGTGGGCCACGATGTTCGCGGCCACGCCCTCGGAGAGCCCCGACACCTGCGACAGGAGCGGCACCGAGGCCGTGTTGAGGTCCACGCCGACCGCGTTCACCGCGTCCTCGACCACGGCCTCAAGGGATCTGGTGAGTTTGGACTCAGTCAGGTCGTGCTGGTACTGGCCGACGCCGATGTGCTTCGGCTCGATCTTCACCAGCTCCGCGAGCGGGTCCTGGAGCCGCCTCGCGATCGAGACGGCCCCGCGCAGGGACACGTCCATGCCCGGGAGCTCCTTCGTCGCGTACGCCGAAGCCGAGTAGATCGAGGCCCCGGCCTCGGAGACGACGATCTTCGCCAGCTCCGCGACGCCGCTCATCGCCTTGATGAGGTCGGCGGCGAGCCGGTCGGTCTCGCGCGAGGCGGTGCCGTTGCCGATCGCGATGAGCTGCACGCCGTGCTTCTTGACGAGCGCGCCGAGGGTCGCCAGCGACGCGTCCCACTGGTTCTGCGGCTGGTGCGGCAGGATCGCGGTGGCGTCGAGCACCTTGCCCGTGGGGTCGACCACGGCCACCTTCACGCCGGTGCGGTATCCCGGGTCGAGGCCCATCACGGTCTTCGGCCCGGCCGGGGCCGCGAGCAGGAGGTCCTTCAGGTTCGCGGCGAAGACCTTCACGGCCTCGTCCTCGGCGAGCTGCCACAGCCGCATCCGCAGGTCGACGCCGAGTTTGACGAGGATGCGCGTGCGCCACGCCCACGAGACGGTCTTCGCCAGCCACGCGTCGGCGGGCTTCCCCGAGGCCCGGATGCCGAACTTCGCGGCGATCACGGCCTCGCTGTCGGCCCCGTCCACCTCGGACTCGCCCGGTTCCAGGGCGAGCGACAGCGCCTCCTCCTTCTCGCCGCGCATGAGCGCGAGCACCCGGTGCGAGGGCAACGTGGTGAACGTCTCGGAGAAATCGAAGTAGTCGGCGAACTTCGCGCCCTTCTCCTCGGCCCCGTCGCGGACCTTCGAGACCAGCCGGCCCCGCTTCCACATGCGTTCGCGCAAGGAGCCGATGAGGTCGGCGTCCTCGCTGAACCGCTCGGTGAGGATCGCGCGCGCCCCGGCCAGCGCGGCGGCCGCGTCCGGCACCTCTTTCGCGGCGTCGACGTAGGCCGCGGCGGCGGTCTCGGGGTCCTGTGAGGGATCACTCAGAAGGAGTTCGGCGAGCGGTTCGAGGCCCGCCTCGCGGGCGATCTGGGCCTTGGTCCGGCGCTTCACCTTGAAGGGCGCGTAGAGGTCCTCGAGCCGCGCCTTGGTGTCGGCGGCGTCGATCTGCGCGGCGAGCGCTTCGGTGAGTTTGCCCTGCTCGTTGATGGATTCGAGCACCGCTTTGCGGCGGGCCTCCAGCTCGCGCAGGTATCCCAGGCGCTCTTCGAGAGAGCGCAGCTGCTCGTCCGAGAGGCCCCCGGTGGCCTCCTTGCGGTACCGGGCGATGAACGGAACGGTCGAGCCGTCGTCGAGTAGCGCGACGGCCGAGCGGACTTGATGGGCGCCGACCGAGAGTTCCTCGGCGATGCGCTGATCGATAGCTTGAGCCACGGGAGGATTCTGCCAGAGCGCTGCGACAACGCGGTCCGAAGCCGGAAGGCCCGACCCCCCGGTGGACGCTCGTTCAGGCATTGGGTAAAGTTCTATCCCGTCGCCGGGGGAACGGAAAAGCCCCTGGAAATGACATGCGGACGTAGCGCAGTTGGTAGCGCGACACCTTGCCAAGGTGTAGGTCGCCGGTTCGATCCCGGTCGTCCGCTCGGAGCTCGAAAGAGCGCTATCCCGGACGATTAGCTCAGCGGGAGAGCACTCCCCTGACACGGGAGAGGTCACTGGTTCAATCCCAGTATCGTCCACCGAAGCGGAAGGCCCAGGTTCACAAGGCTTGGGCCTTTCGCGTCAGGGTGGGTTGTCCGAGTGGTTAGGTAACGGCCTGCAAAGCCGTGCACACGGGTTCGAATCCCGTACCCACCTCCACACGATCTTCTGGTCGCTTCGAGCCCGGTTCGCGGGCCTCTGGCGACACCACGGTTCAAACCGTAGGGATTGATGACAAGCGGAATCCAGCACCGGACAGGTGACCTCTCTCCGCATCGATGGACGGCGCGCTCAACACGTGGCGCGGGTTCGCTCATCCGAACGGGTGACTGCGCTGTGGCGTGCCGCTGCGGGTGCGGCTGCGCGGAGGACACTTCCTGGACATGAGCGATGTGTACGGCCCGACTCGTCGGGGCCTTCTGTTCGGCGCGGGCGGGGCGGGTCTGGCGGGGCTGCTCGCGGCCGACGCCTGGACGCCGCCGCACGGCGGCCCTGAGGAGCCGACGGCCGAGGCGGCCTGGGAGTTCCTGATGGCGGGCAATCGCCGCTGGGCGACCGATCATCCGCTGCACCCGCATGACGATGCGGCGCTGCGGCATTCGCTGGTGTGGTCGCAGCATCCGCATGCGACGATCTGCACCTGCGTGGACTCGCGGGTCCCGACCGAGTACGTCTTCGACGCCGGGAACGGTGATCTGATGGACGTGCGCACCGCCGGGCACGTCCTCGATCCCGTAGTGGCCGAGTCGGTCGCGTACGGCCCGGTGGAGCTGGCGGTCCCGCTGGTGGTGGTCTTGGGCCATCAGCATTGCGGGGCGGTCACCTTCGCATTCGAGGTGCTCGCCGAGAACCGAAGCCCGGAGGGCTTCGAGCACCTGGTCGAGGGGCTCCGTCCGGCCTTCGAGGCCAGTGCGGGCGCCCTGGGCGACCCGGTGGAGGCGATGATCCGCGCCAACGTCGAACTCACCGTCGCAGAACTGCGCGCTCACCCGGCCCTCGCGGGTCCGACCGAGGGCGGGATGGCCGTCGTGGGGGCTTACTACTCCTTGGCGACCGGCATTGTCACCAAGGTCTGAGCGGCCGCGTCCTGCTGGACCGGGATGAGCCCGGCCTCGGTGAGGTGGGCGCGGGCGGCCTCGATCGCCTCCGGAGTCCCGCTGAATGACCGGACGGCGTCCAGGACTCCCACGGCCGCAAGGGCCTTTTCGTGTTCGGGACGCAGGCCGGACAGGTAGACGGTGGTGCCGCGGTGTCCGAGTTTGTCGATCGCGTCGCGCAGGACCAGCGCGCCGGTGCCGTCGATCGCGCTGACGCGGGAGAGCCGGATGATGAGGACGCGGATGTCGGCGTTCTGGGAGAGTGTGAGCAGGAAGCGGTGGGCGGCGGCGAAGAACAGCGGCCCCTCGATGCGGTAGGCCACGATGTGCTCGGCGAGCAGGGCGTGCTCGGCCACGTGGTGGTCGGCGTCGAGCGGGACGGTCTCCACCCGGGCGGACTGCGCGATCTTGCGCAGGGCCAGCGCCCCTGCCAGGATGAGGCCGCTGACGACGGCCCAGACCAGGTCGACGGCGATGGTGATTCCTGCGGTGAGGGTCAGGATGAGTGCGTCGGAGCGTGAGGCGCGGGCGAGGACGCGTACCGAGCCGACCTCGACCATGCGGATCGCGGTGGCGAGCAGGACCCCGGCGAGTGCGGCGAGGGGCACATGGGCGACCAGGGGCGCGGCGGCGAGCATGATGAGCGCCAAGACGATCGCGTGGGTGAGCGCTGCCAGGCGGGAGGACGCGCCGGAGCGGACGTTGACGGCGGTGCGGGCGATCGCGGCGGTGGCGGGGACGCCGCCGAACAGGGGCGCGGCGAGGTTGGCCAGGCCCTGGCCGAGGAGCTCGCGGTCAGGGTCGTGGCGGGAGCCGACGGTCATGCCGTCGGCGACGGTGGCCGACAGCAGCGACTCCAACGCAGCGAGCGCCGTGACCGCGATCGCCGCTCCGGCGAGGTGCGGGACGGCGGCGAGGTCGAGGAAGGCGAGCGAGGGGGCGGGCAGGGTCGCGGGCAGCGCGCCGATGAGCGCGGTGTCGAACCCTGCGAGGACGGTCGCAATGGTGGCAGCAACGACTGCGATGAGGGAGAAGGGGACGCGTGGGAGCCAGCGCGCGCCGATGAGCATCACGGCGGCGACGCCGAGTGAGAGTCCGATGGCCGTCCATTGCGGGTCGGTGAGGAATTCGCGCAGTGCCTGCCAGGCGACGAGGGCCGTGTTCTCGCCCTCGGGCGTCGAGATGCCGAGGGCGGCCGGGACCTGCTGGAGGAAGATCACCGCGGCGATGCCGACGGTGAAGCCTTCGATCACCGGCGCAGGGACGAGTTTGATGAAGCGGCCGGCGCGGGCGAGGGCGAGTCCGATGAGGAGGACGCCGGCGATGAAGCCGACGGTGAGGACGCCGCTCGTGCCGTATGCGGCGACGATCGGGACGAGTACGACGGTCATGGCTCCGGTAGGGCCGGAGACCTGGTAGTCGGAGCCGCCGAAGACCGCCGCGAGGGCACCGGCGACGATCGCGGTCGCCAGGCCAGCCGCTGCACCGAGCCCGGAGGCGACGCCGAAGCCGAGGGCTAGCGGCAGGGCGACGACGGCCACGGTGAGTCCGGCGAGGAGGTCGCGTCCAGGTGACCGGCGGGCGGAAGCGAGGTCGGCGCGGCCGGGGAGCAGGGCGGTCCAGGACCGGCGGGTGTTCACGAGGCGGCCGCGGTGGTCTCGCGGAGTTCGTCGAGCAGTTCGGCCTGCCCGGCGAGCATCTCGGTGAGGATGCGCCGGGCCGCGCGCATCAGGTCGGCGACGTCGGGCCCGGCGAGCGCGTAGGTGACGGTCGAGCCTTCGCGGGTGGAGGTGACGATCCCGGCCCGGCGCAGCACCGCGAGCTGCTGGGACAGGCTCGAGGCCTCCACGCCGGTCTCGGCGAGCAGGGCCCGCACCGGCTGCGGGCCTTCGCCGAGGAGCTCCAGGACCCGGATGCGGACCGGGTGGCCCAGCATCCGGAAGAACTCGGCCTTCGCCTGGTACAGCGGCACGCCCAACGCGGACTCCCTCGAATCGTCGACTTGACCAATTGAAGAACATTGCAAACCGTGGTGGCCGTTCGGCCGCCCCACTCGAGACGCACATCATCATTTCGCGATCGTGAGGAGCGCGGCGAACAGGCGTGGCTGGGTCACGGGGGAAGAAGCCAGCTCAGTCGCCGATGGTGAGGCGCAGACCGGTCACGTCCCGTGGGCTGATGGCGATGACCGTGTCGAGAGGCCGGCCGATCCACGACTGGACCCGCTTCCCGAGCTGTTCGGCACCGCGCTCGCCGGTCGCGTCGACGGCGGTGCCCCTGACCAGGACGCTCCAGCCGAGCCTGCTGTGCGGTTTGATCTCATCAGCCTGGTAAGCGACCTCCAGGCCCGGATGCGCCCGGACCGCTGCGGCGAACGCCGAGGTGTGCCGCGTGTGCAGGAGGATGCGGCCTTCGAAGACGACGTGATTGAGCGGCCTGATCATCGGCAGCCCGTCGGTGATGAACGCGACGCGCCCGAACTCGGCATGCGCGAGCAGTCCCAAGGCCAAGTTCGGCTCCAGCTTGACCGGCTTCCGTTCGTTCTCCATGATCACTCCCTGCCGACGGCGGCCGCCTCCACCGACGGTAGCAATCTCCGGGGTTCGAGACGCCGTCCGCGCGGGATCCGGTTGTCGTCCTCCCAGGGATCGAGCGGCACTGCGGCACCCTCGTCGACCGGCTCACCTCGGAACGACTCGGACCGCCGAAGGCTAGGCCCGCACGCGCAGGCTCAGGCCGGCGTTCACCAGGGCCGTGAAGCCTTGGGCGGCGATGGTCCACGCGTACGCGTCCTGGACGCCGAGCTCCGGCTCCAGGTGCAGGAAGACCGCGCCGAGGACGGCCACCCCGGACGCGAGCGCCACCTGCTGGAACGTCGCCATCACGCCGCTGCCGACCCCGGCCCGCTCCGGCGGGACCTCCGCGAGGACCACCCGGAACAGCACCGGGAGCTGCAGGCCCTGGCCGAACCCGACGACGAGCAGCGCCGGGGCCATCGCGAGCGCCGCCGCCCCGGACCACGTCGACGCCACCGTCCACACGAGAGCGGCGAGACCGAGGAGCTGCACAGCGACGCCCCAGGTCACGGCCCGCCCGCCGAGGCGTGGCGCGAGGCGCGGGCCGAGCACCGACCCGGCGAAGAACGCGAGCGCGTACGGCACCAGCGCGAAGCCCGCGGCGACCGGCCCGTAGTCGAGCCCCTGCTGGATCGCGACGGCCGAGGCGAACAGGAACCCGCCGAACCCGGCCATCGACAGCATCATCACCGGCAGGCCCCGCCGCATCCCAGGCAGCGCGAGCAGGCTCGGCGGCAGCAGCGGCACCCTGCCCGCGCGTTCGGTGCGCCGCTGCGCGGACAGGAAGACCGCGGCGGTGATCGGGAACGCGCCCAGGCAGATCCACGACCAGGCCGGCCAGCCCGCCGCGCGGCCTTCGGTGAGCGGCACGAGCAGCAGCACCATCGACGCGCCGAGGAGGCCTGCGCCGAACGGATCGAGCGGTGCCGACTTCGGGGCGTGCGATTCGGGCACGGTCCGCAGGAGCAGCACGACCGCGACCGCGACGACGGGGATGTTGAGGAAGAACACCGAGCGCCAGCCGGTCCCGGCGATGTCCGCGCCGACCATGAACCCGCCGAGGATCTGCCCGAACGTGAACGCCAGGCCCACGACGGCGCCGAACAGGCCCATGGCGCGGGCCCGGCCCGGGCCGGAGGTCGTCGCCTGGATGGTCGCCATCGCCTGCGGCAGGCACAGTGCCGCCGTCGCGCCCTGGAGCATCCGGGCCGCCACCAGCGCACTGCCGTGGGGTGCGAGCCCGCACAGCAGCGAGGTGAGCCCGAACCCGGCGAGGCCCAGCAGCATCATGCGCCTGCGGCCGAAGCCGTCGCCGAGCCGTCCGCCGAGGACGAGCAGCGCGGCGTACGCCGTCGCGTACCCGGCCACGACGAGTTCGAGCGCGGCGGGCCCGGCGCCGAGGTCGGCGCCGATCGTCGGCAGCGCGACGTTGACGATGAACGCGTCCATGGAGGACAGTGAGGCGATGAGGAGGATCGTGAACAGGCCGGTCCCCGACAGGGAGCTCGGCGGGGCTTCGAGGGGCGCCGGTGTCGGCGCGTTCGCGGTTTGCGTCATGCGCCAACCTTGGCGGTGCCCTCAACCCGGTACCTGATCGTCGTTATCCGGGGACCGGGACCACCTGGATGAGCGGCCCGGAACGGGGCATCCTGGTGGGATGGGAACCATGACCGCGACCGTCCCGGCAGCGGACACCGCAAGCGGCGCAGCGGGAACGCCCGGCAAGCCGCCGCACCTGGCCGAACGCCGCCGCGAACTGGCCGACTTCGTCCGCTCCCGCCGTGAACGCCTCACCCCCGAGGCCGTCGGCCTCCCGCCGGGCCGCCGACGCCGCACCCCCGGCCTGCGCCGCGAGGAGGTCGCGCAGCTTGCCTCCGTCGGCGTCTCCTGGTACACGTGGCTCGAACAGGCCCGCGACATCACGGTCTCGCCGCAGGTCCTCGACGCGATCGCGCGGGCGCTGCGCCTCGACCCGTCCGAGCGGTCCCACCTGTTCGGCCTCGCCGGAGCCGTCGACCCCGCCCCGCGAGAAGCGCACGCCGAGGTCCCGCCCACGCTGCGGGCGCTCCTGCACCGGGTCGAGCCCTTCCCCGCCTCGATCCAGAACTGCCGCTACGACCTCCTGCACTACAACCGCACGTTCAGCCGCCTCTTCTCCAACCTCGACGATCTGCCGCCAGGCGACCGCAACTGCATGTGGCTCGCGTTCATGGACCCCGACTGGCGCAAGGCGCTGGTCGAGCGGCAGGAAACCCTCGAACTCATGGTCGCGAACTACCGCAGACTCGGGACCGGCCACTTCGACGAGCCGCACTGGCGCGCGCTCACCGACCGGCTCCTGGCGGCCTCGCCCGAGTTCCGCGAGATCTGGGCGCGGCGGAACGTGGCCGACAAGGTCAAACCGATCAAGGTGTTCCGCAACCGCGACGTCGGCATCGTCCGCCTTCACGCCGACCGGATGTGGCTGCAGCCCGGCGGCGGCATGCGCATGACCGTCTTCAGCCCCGCCGACGACGAGACCGCCGACAGACTCGAAATCCTGCGGCAGATCGCGGCCTGAAGGGAGTACTTGCGGGCACCGGCCTCGCGGAGGACGGTCACCGGTTCATGTCGAGCGGATCTTCACGGCTGCTCCTTTGAGGACGGGTTGAACTTGGAGTACTTCTCGAAGGACCAGCGCATCGGGAACGCGTGCTCGATCTCCACGGCGCGTTCGAGTTCGAAGTCGACCAGGCGCTGGGCGCCGGGGACGGCGGCCGCGCGGTCCCCGTCCCAGTCGACGCGGGCCCGGCCGCTCAGGTGCAGGGCGTGCCCGTGCTCCCAGTCGAGGAACAGCAGGCCGCAGCGAGCGTCGAGTTCGAGGTTGCCGAGCGTCATGTACATCGAGTTGCCGGTGTAGTCGGGCCAGGTGAGCGTGCGGTCGCCGGTCACGGCCACGAACCCCGGGTTGCCGCCCCGGTGGGAGGTGTCGGTCCCCTTGCCGTCGGCGAGCGTGGCGACGAAGAAGGTGTCGGCGCCCTCGATCCACTGCCGCTGCGCGGCGGTGAGGACCGTGCCGTGGCGGGCCGGTCCCGGTGCGCTCTCGGCGAAGGCGCCTTCGGGGAGTCTCGTCTGGAGGTACTTGGGGCAGTTGGCGTAGACCTGGCCGGTGCGGATCAGCAGGCCGTCGCCGACGCGGCGGGCGGTGCCGTTGACGCGCATGCGCCTGCGGGTCGCCGGTTCGATCGCGACCATGCCGAGGTCGTGCTCGGTGTCGAAGCGGCCGGCGAGCGGGTCGGCGCCGCGCGGGGCCCGGTCGGCGACGACGGTGCGGTCGTCGGGCGCCGAGACGAATCCGGGCGGGCCGACGAGCGCGCTCGCCCAGACCAGGCCGTCGTCGTCGGCGGCGCCGATCGCGACGAGGCGCTGCTGGGCGAGGAAACCGGCGGCCACGTCCGGGATCTCGGCGCTGACGCGCGCCGAGCCCCAGTTGCCGGCCCGCACTCCGGCCTTGCGCTGCACGGCCACTTCACCTGGGTGGTACATGGGACGTCCTTTCAAGGGGCGGGACATTGCGGACGGAACCGGGCCGCCTGACGGGCGGCCCGGTCGGGGCGGGCTAGAAGAACCCGCAGGTCGGGGCGTCCTTGACGGGGGCCGGGGCGGTGTCCGCACCGGACGGGGCGTACAGCTCGAGGCGGATGCCGTCGGGGTCGGCGAAGAACACGCCGCCGGAGGAGGCCCCTTCGCCGTGGGGCACGATGCCGTCGTGGAAGCGCTCGGCGCCGATCCGCTTGAGGGTCGCCTCGGTCCGCTGGACGGCCTCGATGTCGGGTGCCTCGAACGAGAGGTGGTGCAGGCCGGGGAGGTCGGTGGCGAACTCGCCCTTGCTCTGCTGCCACAGGGTGACCTGCAGGACCCCGTCAGTACCGAGGAAGGCGTACTTCCGCTCGCCGTCGGTCTGCGAGCCGAACAGCTCGAACTCGAACACCTCCCGGTAGAAGGCGACCGACCGGTCGAGGTCGCTCACGTTCAGTCCGATATGGCCGGTCTTGAGGACGGGGTTGCTCATGTGGACTCCCACTGGTCTCCGGGCTCCGGCGGCGAGCGCCGGAGAAATTCTAACGGTTGTTCCGTTAGATAAGATCCTGGCATGAACTTCTGACGATTGCAACGCCGCCACCCGTTAGAAATCTGTGAGGAACGCGACCGGCTCCCCGCCGGGGTCCGGGGAATACGACAAGGGCCGCAACAGTCGTTGCGGCCCTTCATGAGACATCGGTCAGTGCTTGTGCCGGGCGTAGTGCCGGGCGGCGCGCGCCCGGTTCCCGCAGGCGGCGGAGCACCACTCCCGCCGCGGGTGGTCCTTGGTGAAGTACAGGACGCAGCCGGGTCCGTAGCAGGCCCGCAGCTCGGCGCTCCCGGGCCCGGTCAGCAGCTCGATCGCTTGGGCGGCAACGGAGGACAGGCTCCGTGCGGCAGTGGTCGCGCCGCCGGGCCTGCTCCGGTGCAGCCGTCCGTCGCGGACTTCGAGCACCGGCCAGGTCGGTGCGGCCGCGACCGCGCGGTTGAGGTCGGCGGCCGCTTCGGTCGCGTCGCTTGTCGGCGAGGCGGCCTTCTCTCGGGTGTCCTCGCAGGCGACGGCCGCGAGGCGGCGCAGCGCGTCGCGGAGGGTGCGGAACGCGGCGAGGTCGTCCGCGTCGGCGGGCGGCTCCGGTCCGAGGTCCGGATCGACCGCCGCTAGCCAGGCGCGGAGGTCAGCGACCGTGGCCAGGTCGTCGTGCAGGTCCGAGCGGGAGGCCCAGACCGTGTTCATGAGCCGGACCGGCACGGGTTCGCCGGGATGCAGCAGAGCGGGCATTGTCTAACGATAACACCGCTCACTAATCGTTAGAATCCGTCGATTTGCGGGCGAGGGATTCCCGTGGCAAGATTATCGGAACGAAAGCATTTCGTTTAGATATGGAGGCGGCCTTGGAACGCAAGTCGCGGCTCTCGCCCGAACGCGAGGCGGAGATCTTCGAGGTGGTCGTGCGCCTGGTAAAGGACCACGGCTACGAGAAGGTCACTACGCAGCAGATCGCCGCCGAGGCGCGGACCAGCACCGCCACCTTGTACCGGCACTGGAACGGCAAGCCGCGCCTCGTCGTCGAGGCCGTGCGGCACCGCAAGCCGCACCCGCTCGCCACCGTCGACACCGGGTCGCTCCGCGGCGACCTCCTCGCGGGCGTCGGCCCGATGGCCTCGACCGCACCCGGCGACCACGAGCTCATGGCCGGCATCCACAACGCCGCCCGCTCCGACGAGGAACTGGCCCAGGTCTTGCGCGACGTCCTCGCCGCACCGCTGGAACAGGCCGTCCAGGCCATCATCGACCGCGCCGCCGCCCGCGGCGAGGTCGACCGGGACGCGCCCGGGCGCCGCTTCATCCACGAACTGCTCCTCGCGCCCATCGCCGTGCGCCCGATGATCGCCGGGGTCCACCCCGACGAGGCCTACCTGACCGCTTACATCGACGCCGTTATCCTTCCGGCCCTTGGAGTCCGACGATGACCACCGAAACACTCGAACCGCCCGCGTCCACCGGCGCGAAGCTCCCGTCCCATTTCGGGTGGATCTACGCCGCCCTCATGGTCACGATGCTGCTGTCCGCACTGGACCAGACGATCGTCTCCACGGCGCTGCCGACGATCGTGGGCGAGCTCGACGGGCTGTCCCACATGGCCTGGGTGACCACGGCCTACATCCTCGCCGCGACGATCGGCATGCCCGTCTACGGCAAGCTCGGCGACCTCATCGGACGCCGCCAGCTGTTCCTCGCCGCGCTCGCGGTCTTCGTCCTCGGCTCCGGCCTCGCCGGGTTCGCGCAGGACATGCCGCAGCTCATCGCGTTCCGGGCCCTTCAGGGCCTGGGCGGCGGCGGGCTCATGATCGTCTCCCAGGCGATCATCGCCGACCTCGTCCCGGTCCGCCAGCGGGCGAAGTTCATGGGCCCCATGGGCGCCGTGTTCGGCCTCGCCGCCGTCGCCGGGCCGCTGCTCGGCGGCTGGATCACCGACAACACGGACTGGCGCTGGGCGTTCTGGATCAACCTGCCCCTCGGCATCGCCGCCCTCGCCATCTCGGCGCTCGCGATCAAGCTGCCGCGCAAGCAGGTCAAGGTCAGGTTCGACTACCTCGGCACGGCGCTCATGGCCGTCGCCGTCACGACCCTGATCCTGGTGTGCACCTGGGGCGGCACCGAATACGACTGGACCTCGCCCCAGATCCTCTGGCTCAGTGCGGCCACGATCGTCGCCGCCGTCCTGTTCTGCCTGGTCGAGAGCCGTGCGGCCGAACCGCTCATCCCGCTGCGGATGCTGCGCAATCCGGTCTTCTCCATCGCCACCCTGATCGGCATGATCGCGATCGGACTGGGCATGTTCGCCGTCATCTCCTACATGCCGACCTACCTCCAGATGGTGTACGGGTACTCGGCGACCGAGTCGGGGCTGCTGCTCATCCCGATGGTCGTGGGCATGATGCTCACCGCCACCACCTCCGGCGCCCTGGTGTCGAAACTCGGGCGCTACAAGGGGTTCGTGATCGCGGGCATGCTCGTGATGCCCGTGGGGATCTGGCTGATGTCCACACTCGATCCTTCGACGCCCGTCTGGCAGCTGTGCGCCTACATCGGCATCCTCGGCGCGGGCATGGGCCTGGTCATGCAGAACCTCGTGCTCGCGGTCCAGAACGCGTTCCCGCAGAGCGAGGTCGGCACCGCGACCTCCTCGAACAACTTCTTCCGCGAGATCGGCGCCACCGTCGGCGTCGCGGTCGTGGGCGCGATCTTCACGAACCGGCTCACCGACTCCCTGGCCGGGATCGGCACCGACTTCGGCGGGGCCGGGGCCGAGTCGATCACGCCCGCGATCGTCCGCTCCCTCCCGGAAGCCTTGCGCGACCAGGTGATCAACGCCTACTCCGACGCGCTGACACCGATCTTCCTCGGGCTCGTCCCGGTCATCCTGCTCGGCACCGTCCTCGCGTTCGTCCTGCCCAACCGGAAGCTCCGCGACGACGTCGAGCACGCGCCCTCCCACTAGCAGTCCCCGCCGGGAGAGGCGGCGGTCCCGACGCGACCCGCGTGCGTCGGGACCGCCGCCTTTCCCGGTTCGTGCGAACATGTCCTGAGCACACCGAACCGGGGAGCCCAGATGGCAGACGAGTCGTTTCACAACGAGTTCAACGGCCACACCGAGAACGTCGTGCAAGCCGGGCGGATCGACCACCTGCACCTCCACGAGGCCGCGAAAATCTCGGTGCCGGACTCGCCCGCGGTCCGCGGCGACTTCACCGGCCGCGAACGCGAACTCGACCTCGCCGCAACCGCACTGGAAGCGGGACGGCCCGTCTGTGTGCACGGCCGGGGCGGCAGCGGCAGGACCTCGGCGGCCGCGAAACTGCTGGAACGGGCCCGGCCCGGATACGCCAACGGCGCGGTCTACATCGACCGCGACCACACGAACCGCTCCGAGGCCCTGCGGTCGGCGCTGGCGCAGCTCGACATCGCACCGTCGCTGATCCCCGCGGAAGCGAAAGCGCAAGTCGCCCTTTACCAAGCGGCCATGAAGGACCGGCGGGTGCTCGTCGTCCTCGACGGCGTCACCGATGAGGACGACCTCGAATATTTCAAGCCTTACCGGCCCGAATGCGGATACGCGGTCTTCACCCGCAACCCGACCGGCGACCCCGACTGGACCGACATCGAGCTCGGTCCCCTCGAACCCGGCGAGGCCGCCGCGTTCCTCGCCTCGGCCTGCCCGAACCTGCCCGCCGTGACCGCCGAGGCCCTGGCCGAAGCGTTCGACCGGCACCCGTCCAAACTCCGCGACCTCGCCGGGCTCGTCAGGAACCGCGCCCTCGACAGCCTCTCCGGGGTCCGCGAGGCCGTCGGCGGCGGCACCGTCTTCGACAGCCTCTTCTCCGGCCTCAGCGAACAGGCGCAATGGCTCTACCGTCTCGTCGAATCGCTCCCCGGCACCGAGTTCGAACTGGATCTCACCGGCATCTTCACCGGCGCCCGCGACTGGAAGACCGGCAGCGTCCCGCCCCCGCTCGAGGAACTCGTGAACGCGCAGCTCGTGGCCGAGCACCGGCCCCGCTGGTACCGCATCGACCACACCAGGGACGAGCACACGGCACCCGACGGCGTCGAGTTCCGCCTCATCTCGGCCTGGAAGGACTCGCTGCGCTGGCACATCGGCCGCGCGCAGCTCGCCGACAGGGCCGTCATGCCCGACCGGGCCCGCTTCGCCCCCGACTTCGCGACCCGCACGGGCGCAACGGGATTCGCCGGACGCGAGGACGCCCAGGCGTGGTTCCGCACCCTCCGCAAACCACTCGCCGCCTCGGTGCGGATCGCCGCCGAGCACCGCCTCACCGACGAGGCGTGGGCGCTCGCCGAAGCGCTCTGGGCCGACTTCAACACCGCAGGCGAGCACCGCACCGCCGTCGACTGCTACCGCGCCGCACGCGCCGTCGCCGCCGGTCCCGCCGCCGCAGCGCACCTCTCAGCGCTCCTCGGACTCAGCCTCATCGGCCTCGGCCGGTTCGACGAAGCCGACACCGTGCTCACCGAAGGCCTTGCGGCCGCTGAAGCCGAGCGCGCGGCCGACGCCGAGGGCTCCTCGGAGTGGACCACGCTCATCGGCATCGTGAACGAGCAGCTGGCGCGACTGCGGCTGCGCCAGCAGCGATACCAGGAGGCCACGGCCTTCATCGATGCCGCGCTCGCCTGCGCCGCCGTGATCGACCGGCCCCGCGCGACCGCGATCCGCCTGCGCGTGCTCGCCGAGATCCACCACGCGCAGAACGAACTCGAAGACGCCGAAGCGGAGTGGACCCGGGCCGCCGCGATCTTCGTTGAGCTCGACGACGAGCCGAACGGGTACGGGACCCTGCTCGACCTCGCGCTGCTGCGCCTCCAGATCGCCACCGACCCGGAGGTCACCGCCCCGCCCAGAATCCAGGAATGGGTGCTGAAGACGGTACTGTCCGAAGTGGATGAACTCGTGGGCCGGGTCAAGGAGCGGCGGCTCTGGCAGCTCTCAGCCGAGACCTACGAGCGCATCGCCGACAGGCTCGCACTGGTCGCACCCGGCGGCACGCCGCCGCCCCACGTCATCGCCGACCGCGCCCGCCGCTACGAGACCGCCGCCACCTGGTTCGAGACGGCCGGGGCGTACCTCGCGGCCGAACGCGTGCGCGGCAAGCGCCGGAGCCTACGGGGCGACGCGAACCCTTAGGGCCCCTTCGCCTCCCGAGCCCCTGAGCCGCCACTCATCGCGCTCGGGGCGGCGCTCCGCCAGCCACACCGCGCCCGCCGCGTCCACCGCCTCAGGCGGGCACTCCGCGTCGAGTACCAGGCCGCTTCGCGCCACCCAGACCAGTGTCTCCGGGCCCGTCCGCACGCTCGCGAGCTTCGCCCCCGGATGCTCCTTCAGCAGGTGCCGGGCCTCCTCACGAGCCTCCGCGACCGGCAGCACGTCGCGGTGGCGCACGATCATGTCGGCCTCGTCCCTGACCGCCGTGTCGAGACAGCGGACGTCGGCGGCCAGGAACCCGCGGCCCGGCCCGCCGTCGTCCGAAGGGAAGCGCCGCCAGGACGCGATGCCGTCCGCGACACCGACCTCGCAGCGCCACGCCGAAGTCGGGTGCCAGTGCTCGACCGGCCTCGGGATCGGCAGCATGCGCGGCCCCGGATGCGGCGGCGCATCGAGCCCGAGCACCCGGTAGAGCCCGTCGCGCAGGCGTCCCGCCGGGCCCGGCACCGGCTCGGCCAGCGCCTGCGCGAAGCAGTCGTGCCGCAGCGCCGTCGACTCGCAGAGCCGCTCGACTTGGGCGAGCAGATCGCCCTCCGGGTCGAAGTGCGCCGCGGCGTTCCCGAAGGCCGCCAAGGGCGACTCAGACGGCATCTCGTCGAAACCGAAGGCGGCCAAGGCGGTCGGGACGCCGAGCGCGGCACCGTAGAACGTCACCGAGCCGTGGTCGCCGATGACGGCGTCGGCGGCGATGAGCGCCGCGCGCCAGCCCTCGTCCGGGTCGACCATGAGCAGGCCGTTCTCGAGCTGGCGGCGGAACAGGCTCTCCATGCTGCCGTGCACGGACAGGATGTTCGGGTGCGGGATGAACGCGACCGCGTACTCGTCCATCGGCAGTGCGCCGAAGAGCCGCTCGGGCAGGCGCGGGTGGTGCGCGAACAGGGAGTGGCGCAGCCAGGTCGAGGCGACGACGACGAGCTTCTGCTCCGGGCCGACGCCGAGGGCGCGGCGGTACTCGCGGCGCATGCGGGCGCTGGCGCGCAGGCGTTCGAGGCAGAGGTCGCCGGTGATCTCGGCGGCGGGCAGCGCTTCGGGGCAGTCGACGGCGAGTCGCGCGGCGGCGGCCGGGCCGGGCAGGGCCATGTAGGCGGGGAGTTCGCCGCGCGGGCCGCGGAGCTGGCCGCGGGCGAGTCCGGCGACGCCGGGGAAGTACGGGGTGAGGCGGTTGTGCCCGGCGCCGTGGGGGATGAGGGCGAGCGGGGCGGCGGCCTGGTGGAGGTCGCGGGCGGCGCCGGAGCCGATGACGAGGTCGGGCGGGTCGGCGGCGACGGCGGGCCATTCGAGGAGGTCGAGGTCGTGGCGGCGGGCGAAGCGGCGGGCGCTGTCCTGGCGGTCGCCGTGGAAGAGGGCGTAGCGGACGAGGAGGCGGCGGTCGGCGGCGAGGAGGGGCTCGACGTCGTAGAAGAGCCGGTTGAGGGCTTGGAGGGTGCTGCCCGCCAGGACGACGCGGCGCTGGTAGGGACTGGTCGGGCCGTCAGCCGGCCACGGCATAAGGGTCCGGGGTCCGGGGTCCGGGGTCCGGGGTCCGGGGTCCGGGGTCCGGGGTCCGGGGTCCTATGTGCATTGTAGTCCTGTTATGCGGCCGGGGAATCGAACGTGAACGCGTGTCGTCCGGCGATCGTAGCGTGCGAAAAGGGCCGGAGTCACCTCCGGCCCTTTCACGCTCGGTGCCCTTACTCGGCTGCTTCCTCGGATTCGGATTCCCCGGCCGCGTCCTCCGCCTTGGGCTCGACGCCCTTGACCGGAATGCGCTGCGCCTGCGGGGCCGGCTTGACGGCGCCTGAGATGCGAATCGTCAGGATGCCGTCGGCGACCTCCGCGCTGAGCTGGTCGGCCGCAATGCCCTCGCGGAGCTGGAACTCGCGGCGGAACGAACCGCCCGCGAGGCCGCGCACGAGGTAGCGGTCGCCTTCGGCGGCTTCGCGACGGCGTCGCTCGGCCGTGATCGAAAGGCGGCGGCCTTCGAGCTCGACGGTGACGTCCTCAGGGCTGACGCCCGGGACGGCGGCGGTGACGACGAGGTCCTCGCCTTCGGTGTAGACGTCGGCGCGCAGCGTGTACTGCACCGAGCCCCGGCCGAAGCCGGACCGGACGAGGCGCTCGAACTCGCGGTCGAACTGCTTGAAAGCCGCGTAAGGGTGCTGGTAGCGAACGATCATGGTGGCTGTCTCCTTCCTCAGGATTAGCACTCGGTGGTGGAGAGTGCTAACGACCTATACGACGCCCGCCCCGATCCGAATATTTCTGCCGTGGCTCAGATCACGGCTCGTAGTCGGCCGGTGTCAGGCCTCGGTGTCGCCGAACCGCAGGTCCCAGACCTGGTTGACCAGGTCGTCCTTGCCGAACATCCGCACCGGCTCCTCGCTGGTGAGGGTGAACCCGACGTCCTCGTACAGCCGCCGGGCCGCGTGCAGGAGGCTCATGGTCCACAGCGTCATCGACGCGTACCCGGTCTCGCGCGCGAACCCGACGCACTCGCGCACCAGCATCGCGCCCACCCCGTGCCCGCGCGCCGAGGGCTCGACCCACAGCAGCCGCAGCTTCGCGACCGACCCGCCCGCGTCGACGCACACGATCGAGCCGACCGGCTCGCCGTCCAGCTCGGCGATCCAGCCCGCCTCCCGCACCGGGTCGTGCCGCTCCGCGTAGTCGGCGACGATCCGCGCGACCAGCGCCTCGTACTCCTCGTTCCACCCGAACTGCGAGTGATAGCCCCGGCTGTGGGTGTAGAGGATCCAGCCGAGGTCGCCCGGTCGCAGCCGTCGCAGGTGCGGTGTGTCCATGAATGGCCTCCCTATCCGCTCCACGCTAGGCCCGCGCGTCCCACCAGGCAAGCACCGCACAGATTCCCCGTTGCGCCGAGTGCCGCCCGCGCCCCAGAATGGCGGCATGGAGATCGCCATCCGCCCCAAGCTCGACCTCGCCGCCGTCGAGGCCATCGCCCGCGAGCACCTGCCCGGGCCCATCGAGGTCGTCGGCCACGAGGAGTTCAAGGACGGGTTCTTCAACGCCGCCCACGCGCTCGAGTTCGCCGACGGCCGCCACGTGGTCGTCAAGGTCGCCCCCGACAAGGACCTGAAGCTGCTGCGGTACGAAGTGGACCTCATGGCCACCGAGATCGAGTGCTTCGAGCGCGGCCTCGAAGCGGGCGTGCCGATGCCCGCGCTGCACTACGGCGACCCCGAGGGCGGCGTGATGATCATCGACCGCCTCGAAGGCGTCACGCTCCCCAAGGCCCGCGACGAGATCTCGGACGCGGAGTTCCTGGCCCTGCGCCGCGAGATCGGCGCCCTGAGCGCCCGCTTCGCCACGGTCACCGGTGAGCGGTTCGGCTACCCGCGCAAGAGCGGCCGCACCGTCGCCGACACCTGGTCCGAGTCGTTCCTGGCGATGGTCGACGACGTGCTCGCCGATATCGCCGAGAACGGCTCGCCGCTGCCGCGCCCGGCCGAGGAGATCAGGGCGGTCGTCGCCGCCGAGAAGGACTTGCTCGACGAGGTGAAGCGCCCCGCGCTCGTCCACTTCGACCTGTGGGACGGCAACGTCTTCGTCGTCAAGAACGAGTCCGGTTGGCGCGTAGAGGCGTTCATCGACGGCGAGCGGGCGTTCTACGGCGACCCGATCGCCGAGATCGTGTCGCTCGCGTTCGGCTCCGAGGAGGAGCAGGCCGCGTCGGCCGAGGGCTTCCTGGGCCGGGCCATGACGGCGGGGGAGGAGCGGCGGCTCGCCCTCTACCGGGTCTACCTGATGCTCATCCTCGTCGCCGAGTGCGAAGTGCGCGGCTTCGACGAGGAGCAGACCGCCCACCAGCGCGGCTGGTCGACCGAGGGCCTGGTCAAGAACCTCGCGCTGCTGGAGGCCTGATCGTCCCTAGTGGGCGTGCTCGTGGTCGTCGGGGTCGGTGCGGGTCGCGTCCCGCTCCTTCGTCGCGCGCGCGAGGCCGTACGGCGGCATGTTGATGTACGAGGTGTCGTACGCGCCCGCGGGGACTTTGTAGAGCTCGTGCCACAGGCCGACCTCGCCGTTGCTCTTCACGTTGCGGTTGAACCACTTCCAGAAACCGCGGTGGGCGTGGACCTGCGAGTGCGCGTACCGCTCCAGGTGCTCCTCGCTGCGCCAGTACTGGACGACCATGATGACCCTGCCGCCGACCATGGTCCGCGAGTCGAGCAGCCCGAGCTCCGGGTCCTCCTGGAGCTCGCGGAGCATCCTGGGCATCGAGGTGAACACCGGCACCCACTTGTGGAACTTCCAGAACTTGTTGATGCGCATGCCGACGGTGAAGACCACGAGGTCTTCCTTGTAGTCGACGACGACGCGTCCGGGCCTGACCTTCGCCACGTGGAGTCCTCCCAGGGGGTTGCGAGTTCGCCTCCCCTTAGAGACTAACGAAGCGTGTTCACCTGATGTCAAGCCGTCGGTCGTCATCGCCTGCGCTGCTTCGGCTTCCGTCTAGTGCGGCCACTGCCAGTCGGCGACGGCGGGCAGGTCCTCGCCGTGGGTCCGCGTGTACTCGCGGGCGGCGTGCCGGGCGTCGACCATGCGCTGGCGCAGGCCCGCCGCGTTCTGGCCGAGGCCGGGCACGCGGTCGATGACGTCCATGACGAGGCGGAACCGGTCGAGGTCGTTGAGCATGACCATGTCGAACGGCGTGGTCGTGGTGCCCTCCTCCTTGTAGCCGCGCACGTGGATGTTGTCGTGGTTGGTGCGGCGGTACGTGAGCCGGTGGATGAGCATCGGGTAGCCGTGGAACGCGAACAGCACCGGCTTGTCGGCGGTGAAGATCGTGTCGAACTGGCGGTCGCCGAGGCCGTGCGGGTGCTCGGTGTCGGGCTGGAGCCGCATGAGGTCGACGACGTTGACCACGCGCACCTTCAGCCGGGGCAGGGCCTGGCGCAGCAGGTCGGCGGCGGCCAGGACCTCCAGTGTGGGCGCGTCCCCGGCGCAGGCGAGCACGACGTCGGGCGACTGGCCGTCGTCGGTCGAGGCCCACTCCCAGATGCCCAGGCCCCGTTCGCAGTGGCGCACGGCCTCGTCCATGCTCGTGTACTGCAGCGCCGGCTGCTTCCCGGCGACCACGACGTTCACGTACTGGCGGCTGCGCAGGCAGTGGTCCATCGTGGACAGAAGCGTGTTGGCGTCCGGCGGCAGGTAGACGCGCACGATGTCGGCCTTCTTGTTCATCACATGGTCGATGAACCCGGGGTCCTGGTGCGAGAAGCCGTTGTGGTCCTGGCGCCACACGTGGCTCGACAGGAGGTAGTTGAGTGAGGCGATCGGCTGGCGCCAAGGGATCTCGCTCGTGGAGTCGAGCCACTTCGCGTGCTGGTTGAACATCGAGTCGACGATGTGGATGAACGCCTCGTAGCTGGTGAACAGCCCGTGCCGCCCGGTGAGCAGGTACCCCTCCAGCCAGCCCTCGCACAGGTGCTCCGACAGGGCCTCCATGACCCGCCCGTGCGGGGCCTGGTGCTCGTCGGTCGGGTAGATATCGGCCTGCCACTGGCGATCGGTGACCTCGAAGGCCGCGCCGAGCCGGTTCGACTCGACCTCGTCGGGCCCGAAGAGCCGGAACCGGTCGGGGTTGGCGCTGATGACGTCGCGAATCCACTTGCCGAGGACCTTCGTGGCCTCGCCGGTAGTGCGGCCGTGGCCCTCGATCTCCTGGCCGTACTTGCGGTAGTCGGGCAGCACGAGGTCGCGCAGCAGCAGCCCGCCGTTCGCGTGCGGGTTCGCGCTCATGCGCTGCGCCCCTTGCGGATGCAGGCCGAGCAGTTCGGGCGCGGGCTTGCCCGTCGCGTCGAACAGCTCCTCGGGCCGGTACGAGCGCATCCACGCCTCGAGCATCGCCAGGTGCTCGGGGTTGGACCGCACGGCCGACAGCGGCACCTGGTGGGCCCGCCACGTCCCTTCGACGGGCACGCCGTCCACTTCGTCGGGTCCGGTCCAGCCCTTCGGGGTCCGCAGGACGATCATCGGCCAGCGCGGCCGCACCGGTGCGCCGTTCGCTTTGCCGCGCGCGTCGGCGCGGATCTCGGCGATCCGGTCGAAGCACGCGTCCAGCGTCGCCGCCATCTGCTGGTGGACGCTCGCCGGATCGGAGCCCTCCACCATGAACGGCTCGTAGCCGACCCCGCGGAAGAACGACATGCGGTCCTCGTCGGAGATCCGCGCGAAGATCGTCGGGTTCGCGATCTTGTAGCCGTTGAGGTGCAGGATCGGCAGCACCGTGCCGTCCGAGACGGGGTTGAGGAACACGTTCGAGAACCACGACCCGGCCATCGGCCCGGTCTCGGCCTCGCCGTCGCCCACGACGCACGCGACGGTGAGCTCCGGGTTGTCGAACGCGGCCCCGTACGCATGCGAGAGCGCGTACCCGAGCTCGCCGCCCTCGTGGATCGAGCCGGGCACCTCGGCGGCCACGTGCGAGGGGATGCCGCCGGGGAACGAGAACTGGCGGAACAGCTGCTTCATGCCGTCCTCGGAGTGGTTCACCGATGGGTACAGCTCCGGGTAGGTGCCTTCGAGCCACGTGTTGGCGACGATCGCGGGACCGCCGTGGCCGGGGCCGGTCACGTAGATCATGTCGAGCCCGCGCGCGGTGATGCAGCGGTTCAGGTGCGCGTAGATCAGGCTCAGACCGGGACTGGTGCCCCAGTGGCCGAGCAGGCGCGGCTTGATGTGCTCGGGGCGCAGCGGCTCCCGCAGGAGCGGGTTGTCGAGCAGGTAGATCTGGCCGACGGTGAGGTAGTTCGCCGCCCGCCAGTAGGCGTCGATGCGGGCGAGCTCCTCATCGCTCAGCGGCGCGGCGGCGAGTCCGGATTGCGTCAAGTCCATGCGTCCGAGGGTGCCGTATCGGACGCGCCCTGACCGCGATTCGCGCGAATTCCTCGCTTCTGTCCCGCTCGCTCAGTTGACCTCTTTGAGCATCCGCTCCACGGACGCCAAGCGGCCCTTGATCTCCGCGAGCGAGGCCTTGACCTCGGCCGCGTCCTCGCTGGCCTTGGCGGCCAGCTCGCGGTAGTTCGCCTCGCGGGCGGCCGAGGCCTTGGCCTTCACCGTCGAGGCGTACGAGAACACCGCGGTGATGATGATGGCGGTGATCAGCAGGAAGAATCCGAAGACGAACAGCATCCCGGCTTGTCCCATGGGCATAGAGGCTCTCCTTTCGCCGACCGGTCCAGTCTCGACGACAGCACCCCGGCGAACCCCACCGGGTCGTTAATCGATTGCCCCGCCGCGCCCCGCCCGGAAAAATCGGACCCATGCTTGCCGACCACCTCCCGATCTACCGCCTCCGCCTGCGCACCGAACGGCTCGAACTGCGCCTGCCCGAGAGCTTCGACGAGATCGCCGCCCTGGCCGAGGTCGCGGTGGCGGGCGTCCACGACCCGGACTTCATGCCGTTCGGCATCCCCTGGACCGCGGCCGAGCCCAAGAACGTCGCCCGCGGCGTCGCCCTCTGGTACCACCGCGCGATCGGCCGCTGGAGCGACCAAACCTGGACCCTTCCCTTCTATGTCTTCCACGAAGGCCGACCGATCGGCGTGCAGGACATCAAAGGCGTGGAATTCGACGTCACGCGCGAGGTCGGTACCGGCTCCTGGATCGGCCGTAGCTACCAGGGCAAAGGCCTCGGCAAGGAGATGCGCGCGGCCGTGCTCCACTTCGCCTTCGCCGGGCTCGGCGCCGAATACGCGACCAGCGGCTCGTACGACGGCAACGCCGCCTCCGCCGGCGTCTCGCGCAGCCTCGGCTACCGCGAGGACGGCATCAAGCACCCGGTGGTGCAAGGCGTCCGCCGCACCGAGCAGCGCTGGCGCCTCAACCGCGAAGACTGGGCGGCCCACCGCAAGCACGAGGTCGAAGTCGAAGGCCTCGACGACGACGTACTGGACATGCTCGGCCTGAAGGAAACGAAATGACGCTCCACGACTACCTGCCGGTCTACCGGCTCCGCCTGCGCACCGAGCGGCTCGAACTGCGCATGCCCGACCTCGACGACCTCGTCGCGCTCGCCGACCGGGCCGCCGAAGGCGTCCACGCCCCGGACTTCATGCCGTTCCTCGTGCCGTGGACCGACTGCGAACCGGTCGAGCGCGGCCGCCGGACCCTGCTGCACCAGATGGGCGTCATCGCCGGGCTCACCCCCGAGAAGTGGATGCTCCCGCTCGTCGCGGTCCACGACGGCCAGGTCGTCGGCATGCAGGAGGTCGCCGGGACGGACTTCAAGACGACCCGCGAGGCCTCGACCGGCTCGTGGCTCGGCCGCGCCCACCACGGCAAGGGCCTCGGCACCGAGATGCGCGCGGCCGTGCTCGAGTTCGTCTTCACCGGCCTCGGCGCCGACTTCGCGCTCAGCGCCTCGTTCGAGGGCAACGGCCCCTCGGAAGGCGTCTCGCGCAAGCTCGGCTACAAAGCCGACGGGATCGACCACCGGGTCCTCGACGGCGTCCGGCGCCAGGACAACCGCTGGCGGCTCACCCGCGAGGACTGGGAGGCCCACCGCAAGCACGAAGTCGCGATCGAAGGCCTGGACACCGAGGTGCTGGCCTCGCTCGGCCTCGGCGGCGACAAAGAATGACCGGTACGGGCGCGGCCCAGGCGTGAGCCGCGCCCCAATCGGTCCCAAGGCCCTATCGAACCCCGATGGACGATGCGCTACAGTAATCAACGTTCGCGGGTCAACCCCGCAGACGACAACAAGTCGCAGCAAATGCGACATGCGGACGTAGCGCAGTTGGTAGCGCGACACCTTGCCAAGGTGTAGGTCGCCGGTTCGATCCCGGTCGTCCGCTCCAGAACGAAAAGGCCCGGTCAGCTGACCGGGCCTTTTCGCTATGCCTTCGCGTCCTTGGGAATCCAGCGGGCGCCCATCTCCTCCTCGGTCGGCCCCTGGTCCGGCAGCGGCCCGAACCCCGGGGCCCGCAGCGCCTGGAGGTAGAGCTCCAGCGCCCGCAGCCGCACCTCCAGGGTCCGTTCCGCGTCACCGCACCGGATCATCGCCAGCGACTCGGTCACCACCTGCAGGTCGCCGTTCTCCACGTCCTCGCGGAGCACCCCGCCCGACTTGAACCGCTCGATCATCGCCCGGTTCACCGCGTCGCCCTCCACCGCCATCCCGAACATGCCCGGGTCCGGCGTGAAGGTCCCGGCCAGCCGGACCGTGATCGACGGCGTGTCCGCCATGACCACCCCTCTCATGAAGGCGCGGAACACCTCCCACAGGTCGTCGTCCGAGTCCAGGGCCTGCTTCGCCAGCTCGATGTACCGGGCGAGGCCGTCGCCCGCGAGCTTCCGCAGCAGGTCCTCCTTGCTCGGGTATCGGCGGTACAGCGCGCTGATGCCCACCCCGGCCCGCTTGGCGACCTCCGCGATCGGCGCCTCCGGGTCCGCGACAAAGACCTCGTGGGCGGCCTCGAGGATCAGCTTGTCGTTGCGGGCGGCCTGCGCCTTGCGCCCGCTGAGCGGCTTGTCGGTCATGACGGCATCCTATCCGGAACAGAGCGGTTCATTCTGTTGCACCTTTCCCTGGTACGCCCGCGACCGGCCGCGCCCCAGAGGGCCCGACCGGTCGCAGTACTCATCGCACTAGTGCTCGGCCTTGGCCTGCTTCGGCAGCCCGAAGGCCACCAGGAACGCCACCACCGTGAGGCCCACCGTCAGGCCGGTGACCCACTGGGCCGCGCCCGTCGCCTCGGCCGCGCCGCTGCCGATCGCGAACTGGCTGAAGAACACCGTCCCGAGCACCGCCACACCCAGCGCCGCCGCGCCCTGCTGGAAGGACTCCAGGAGCCCCGAGGCCGAGCCGACCTCGTGGTCCTCCAGGTCGCCGGTGATGATCCCGAACAGCGGCACGAAGATCATGCCCATCCCGATCCCGTAGACCAGCAGCGCCGGGGACAGCGCCCAGGTGCCCGGCGCCGAGGCCGCGCCGAACTGGAGCCACAGCACGACCAGGCCCGCGGTCATCGTCAGGAGCCCGAGGTGGAGCACCTTGCGTCCGAGCTTCGGGGCGAGGCCCGCGCTGGCGCCGGAGCCGATGAACGCGCCGACCGCCCACGCCGCCATCGCGAGGCTGGCCTTGAGCGGGCCGAAGCCCAGGCCGAGCTGGAGGAACAGGCCGACGGCGAGCGAGAAGCCGGTGACCGAGCCGAAGAAGACGACCACGAACGCGATGCCGGAGGTGTAGGAGCGCTTCTGGAAGACGCTCAGCTCGATGAGCGCGGTCTTGCCGGAGCGGGCGCGCTTGACCTGGCCGCGGACGAACCAGGCGAGGACCGGGACGGAGGCCGCGAGCATCGCGATCGACCAGGCCGGCCAGCCGAGCTCGCGGCCTTCGACGAGCGGGACGAGCAGGAGGCTCATGCCGGCGGCGGCGATGACCGCCCCGCCGAGGTCGAGCTTGAGGCCCTTGGCCATCGGGGCTCCGGCCGGGAGGACCTTGGCGCCGAGGACGAGCGCGGCGATGCCGAGCGGCAGGTTGATGAGGAAGATCGAGCGCCAGCCGGTACCGAAGAGGTCGGCGTCGACGAGGAGCCCGGCCGCGATCGGGCCGCCGATGGAGGCGAGGCCGATGAGCGGGCCGAAGACCGCGTACGCCTTGCCCATGTCGCGGCCGAACAGGTCGCGGATGAGGCCGAAGCACTGCGGCACCATGACGGCCGCGAACGCGCCCTGCACGACCCGGGCGGCGAGCAGCAGCTCGATCGATCCGGCGGCGCCGCACGCGAGCGAGGCGGCGAGGAAGCCGACCAGACCGATCTGGAGGACCTTCTTGCGGCCGAACATGTCGCCGAGGCGGCCGCCGGTGAGCAGGCCGACCGCGAGGGCGAGGGTGTACCCGGCGGCGAGCCACTGGATCGTGGAGGCGGTGCCGCCGAGTTCGGTGCGGATCGCGGGGGCGGCGACGTTGACGATCGACGCGTCGAGCAGGTTGAGGAGGGTCGTCGCGAGGATCGCGATGAGCCCGAGCCAGCGGCGGGGGTGGACGGCGGGCGCTTCGCTTGCGGCCGAAGCGGCTTCGGCGGGCGGGGTTTCGACGATGACGGTCACGGATGCCTCCGGGGCTCTCGAACTAGTGGAACGGAACGCTTGATTCCACTATAGCAGAGCGGAACGATCTATTCCAATAGAGGGGTCGGGAGATTCTGGGGGAACGCGAAAACGCCCGGTCGGTCGCCGACCGGGCGTGGACAATTAAGGCGCTAGCCTTCAAAACGGACATTCAAGGGCCCCGACAACAACCCTGACACAGGGGTACGACAGTTGCGGGAGGTCAGGTCGTCTGGGTGCCCTTGAGGAGCTCGAAGATGATGATCATCGCGACCGCCGCGATCACGAGCCAGAGCGTGGCCTTGCGGAACTTGTGGCGGGCGCCGGGGGAGAACCACATGACCGCCGCGATGATGAGCAGTACCCCGACCACTACGCCCGGAGCGGCGCTGATGCCTTCGTCCACGTTGTTCCCTATCCCGTCGTCGTAGTCGCCTATTCAATCATTCAGGCTGCGGCCCGGCCGGTCAACCCGTTCGCGGTGCCGCTCCACCCGCAGTCCGGCGCCCGCTCACCACGAGCAGCTCGTGCCCTCGGCCGTGCGCTCGTGGAAGTACACCGTGATCTGCGCGGTGTAGTCGGCGGTCTCGCCGGCCGTCGGGCTCTGCTGGATCACCGTGCAGTGCGCGGGCTCAGGGGTGATGTAGTAGTAGCCGACCGCCGCGACGACGTTCGAGAACCCCTCGCCGTTCAGCTGGTCGCGGGCGTCGAACGTGGTCTGGCCCGTCACGTCGGGCACCTGGCCGCTGCCTTCCTTCGCGGTGTCGTCCCCGCCGGAGTCCTCGTCGCCTCCGCCGCCGGTCTCGCCACCGCCCGAGGTGCCGTCGTCCTGCGAGCCGCCGTCGGCCTCGCTGGTCTGCTCGGCCGTGGTCGACTCCGACGAGGGATCGGTGGTCGCCGCGCTGCCCGAGGCCGAAGGCTCTTGTGCCGCAGCCGAACCCGCGTCCTCGGCCGAGGTCGCTGCCGCGGGGGACGTGCCGTCGTCTTCTCCGGCGACCTTGCCGTCGCCCGCGAACGGGTTCAGCGCCAGGACCGCGATCACGGACAGCACCAGCACGGCCGCGATGCCGATGAGCACCATCCGGCGGCGCCTGCGCGGGCCGTCTTCGGGCGCGGCGACGACCGGGTGGGCAGGCGGCGTCACCGGCGGCTCGGCCGCGGGCAGGAACGGCGCCCGCGCGGCCGCCGGGACATCGGCGGTTCGTGCGTCCATAGAGGACATATCTGCCGGGGGCGTCGCGACCGGGTGCTGCCCGGTGGTCGCCGCGCGGGCCGCAGCCGCGAGGACGTCGCCGGACTCCCAGCGCTCCTCAGGGGCTTTCAGGAGCGACCGGGAGACGATCCCGGCCACCTCGGCGGGCACGTCCTCGGGCAGCGCGGGAGGCTCGGAGTACAGGTGCCCGTGGATCACCGCCGCCGGGTCGGCCGCGTCGAACGGCGGCGCCCCGGTCAGGCACTCGTAAGCCACGGCCCCGAGCGAGTACAGGTCGGACGCGCCCGTGACGCCCTTGTCCCGCAACTGCTCCGGCGAGACGTACGGCGCCGTCCCCAGCACCTGGTCGCTCGGCGTGAGCCGCGAGCGGTTCGCGAACAGGGAGATCCCGAAGTCGACCACTTTCACGCGGTCGTCGGCGTCGATGAGGATGTTCCCGGGCTTGATGTCGCGGTGCACGATCCCGCGCCGGTGCGCGGCCGCGAGCGCCTCGGCCGCCTCCGCCATGATCCGCATCGTCCGGGCCGGGTCGAGCCGCTCCTCCCGGTGCAGGAGTTCGGCGAGCGAGACGCCGTCGACGAGCTCCATCACCAGGAACACGACCGTGCGGTCGCCGTCGGTCTCCTCGCCGAAGTCGTAGACCTCCACGCACCCCGGGCCCTTCAGGCTCGCCAGGGTCTTCGCCTCGCGCTCGAAGCGGTCGCGCGGCTGCTGGGAAGTGTCGAGTCCGGCATGGAGGACCTTGACGGCGACCTCGCGTTCCAGGCGTTCGTCCTCGGCCCGCCACACCGCGCCCATGCCGCCGGAGGCGATGATGCGGTCGAGTCGGTAGCGGCCGGCGATGAGCGTTCCGGAGTCCACGGGCAGTCCTCGTTCGGGGTGTCCTGAAGCGCGATCGCCTGCGGGCCATGGGGAGACGGGAACCGGCGGCTCGCGGTGTCGGCGCTGCTGTCGGGCAGGAGGTCCACTCTAAGGCGCGGCTGCAACGGGCCTGCCGCCGCCCGTGCGGTGACGCGAGGCACCGGTCCGACGTTCGGGTCCGCGCGGCCCGAAATCCCGTAGGCTGGCAAGCGAACCGGAGCGGCGATCGCGACAGCAAGCGTCACCAGGCGGCCCACAGGCGTGCCGGACGAGGAGTAGCCAATGACCGAATTCATCGAAGTCCCCAAAGGCCTGGACCGTGTCATCGTCGCCGACACCGAGATCGGCGACGTCCGCGGCGAGGAGGGCTTCTACCACTACCGCCAGTACAACGCCGTCGAGCTCGCGCAGCAGTGCTCGTTCGAGCAGGTCTGGTACCTCATGACCCACGCCGCGCTGCCCACCCGCGCGCAGCTCGCCGAGTTCAAAGCCCAGGTCGCGCCCTACCGCAAGCTCACCCCGCAGCTGCGCGAACTCCTGCCCCACCTCAAGGGCTCCTCGCCGCTGGACGGCCTGCGCACCGCGCTCTCGGCAGCGTGCGCGTTCCGGCCCATGCGGCCGGTGCTCGACATCGGCGAGGCCGCCCGCGCCGACGACGCCCTGTTCGCGTGCGCGGTCACGCCCACGATCCTCACCGCCATGTGGCGCATCGGCCAGGGGCTCGAACCGCTCGACCCGCGCGAAGACCTCGGGTACGCCGCGAACTACCTGTACATGATGACCGGCGAGGTGCCTACCGAGGCGAACGCGCGGGCGGTCGAGCACTACCTCATCCTCACGATCGACCACGGCTTCAACGCCTCGACGTTCACCTCCCGCGTCATCGCCTCCACAGGGGCCGATCTCGGCGCGGCGCTCGTGGGCGCGATCGGCGCGCTCTCCGGGCCGCTGCACGGCGGCGCGCCCGCCCGCGCGCTCGACGCGCTGGACGCGATCGGCGGGCCCGAGAACATCGACGCCTGGATTCGCGGCGAGCTGGAGGCGGGGCGGCGCATCATGGGCTTCGGCCACGCCGTCTACAAGACCGACGACCCGCGCTCGCTCCACCTGCGGGACGTCGCCGACGGCCTCGACGGGGACATCGTGGACTTCGCCAAGACCGTCGAGCGGCGGGTCGTGGAGATCCTCGCCGAGGTCAAGCCCGGCCGCAAGCTCTACACGAACGTCGAGTTCTATGCGGGCGTGGTGATGGAGCTCGCGGGCGTGCCGCGCACGATGTTCACGCCGACGTTCACGACGAGCCGCGTGGTCGGCTGGAGCGCGAACATCCTCGAGCAGGCCCGCGACTCCAAGATCATCCGCCCCAGGGCCAAATACGTCGGCACCCCGCCACCTCAGCCGGTCCCCGAAGACGGCTTCGCCGCCTGACGCGAGAGCCGGTCGCGGCGCCGCACGCCGCGACCGGACTCGAAAGCCCGCAGTACGAGCGCCGCTCGCGGACCCGCGGACGGGGATTGTGAGCGGTGGTGACGATCGCCATGAAACAGCCTCGGAGTGTCGCGTTAGCGTTTGTCGTGCTCGTCTCCTACGGTGGTGGGCGTGCAGTTGCGTTACACCTTCCGGGTCTACCCGACCGCGCCGCAGCGCTCGGCGCTGGCGCGGACGTTCGGGTGCGTGCGAACGGTGTTCAATGACGCTGTCGCAGCCCGCCGCAAGGCGCACGCCGAGGGGCTGCCGTTCCCGTCAACGGCAGCGCTCGACAAGCAGCTCATCACCCGCGCCAAGCAGACTCCCGAACGCGCCTGGCTCGCGGAGGTGTCCACAGTGCCGCTGCAGCAGGCCCTGCGCGACTGCCACCAGGCGTATCAGAACTTCTTCGCCTCGCTCAAGGGCCAGCGGGCCGGGGCGAAGATGGGACCGCCGCGGTTCAAACGCCGCTCGCATCGGCAGGCCGCCCGGTACACGCGCAACGGGTTTCGCCTGCGGGCGAACGGGAAGCTCTACCTCGCGAAGGTCGGTGAGCTGAAAATCGCCTGGTCTCGGGAGCTGGTGGCAGAGCCGTCCTCGGTGACGATCATCAAGACGCCGACGGGGAAGTTCTTCGCCTCGTTCGTGGTCGCGGTCGATGACGATGCCGAAGTGTTGGAGCCGCTTTCTGACCCTGAGGCCGAAACCGGGATCGACCTCGGTTTGAAGGATTTCGCGGTGCTTCGCGGCGGGAAGACGATCGCGAACCCCAGGTTCTTCAAGCGTCTGGAGCGAAAGCTCGCGAAGGCGCAGCGGGCGCTGTCGCGCAAGGCGAGGGGCTCGGCAAACCAGGCCAAGGCGCGGGTGCACGTCGCGAAGGTGCATGAGGGGATCCGTGACCGCCGGGACGACTGGCTGCATAAGCAGGTGCGGACGCTGGTGGGCGAGAACCAAGCCCTCTACGTCGAAGACCTCAATGTGCGGGGCCTTTCCCGGGGTCGGGGCGCAAAGTCGATAGCGGATGCCGCGCTGGGGCGGTTCCTCGCCCTGCTCGAATCGAAGGCGGCCCGAACCGGCCGGACCTTCGTCAAGGTGGACCGGTTCTTCCCCTCGACCCGGCTGTGCTCGTCGTGCGGGGCCTTGACGGGCCCGAAGGGCATCGAGGGCTTGGGTGTCCGCGAGTGGGTGTGCCCTTGCGGCGCGGTGCATGACCGGGACGGCAACGCCGAGATCAACATTCGTTGCGAGGGCACGCGCCTCGCGATGGTGGCCGCCGGGCTGGCGGACACCTAAAACGCCTGCGGAGGGCCGGTAAGACCAGGGGCAACCTCGGCACGGCCCGTCGAAACAGGAACCCACCCGTAGTCGGGCCGCACCCGCGGACCGCGAGCCGGAAATCACCGCCGCCCACGGCTGTGAGGAAGCCAAAGGTGAGCCGCCGCGCAGATCCGCTGCGCGGGTCGCACGGGATGGATAGCGTTGGAGCCGTGGCTCAAAGTCTCTACCTCGCCAGTCTCGACCCCGGCAGCGGCAAGTCCGCAGTAGCCGTGGGCGTCATGGACCTGCTCACCCGGCGGGCCGGCTCCGTCGCCGTGTTCCGCCCCGTCGTCCGCGACGAGCACACGCTCGCAGGCGACCCGATCATCACCCTCCTCCGCGGCCAGTACCGCCTGCCGAGCCCCTACGAGGCCTCGGTCGGCGTCACCTACTCGGACGTCCGCGCCGACGCGGACGCCGCCCTCACCCAGATCGTCGAGCGCTACCACGCCCTCGCCGACGCGCACGACGTCGTCCTCGTCGTCGGCTCCGACTACTCCGATGTGGGCGCCCCCGTCGAGTTCACCTACAACACCCGCATCGCCGTGAACCTCGCCGCGCCGATGCTCCTCGTCGTCGCCGGGTACCGCAAGACCCCCGCCGACATCGCCGCCGCCCTCCGCTTCGGCACCGCCCAAGCGGAAGCCGACCATGCGACCGTGCTCGGCACGGTCGTCAACCGCGTCGACCCCGCCGACGTCGACCTCGTCAAGGCCGCGCACCCCGGCACCGGCGTCATCGCCGAGGACCCGGTCGTCGTGGCGCCCACCGTGGGCGAGCTCATCGAGGCCGCCGACGCGACCCTCATCTCAGGCGACCCGGACGTCTTCACCCGCACCGTCGGGGACGTCGTCGTCGCCGCGATGACCCTCCCGAACCTCCTCACCCGCCTCGCCGACGACAAGGCCGTGATCCTCCCCGGCGACCGCTCCGAAGTCCTCCTCGGACTCCTCGCGGCCCACCAGGCCGAAGGCACGCCGAGCCTCTCGGCCGTGTTCCTCACCGGCGGCATCCGGCCCGAGCCGCAGATCCTCGACATCGTCGCCGGACTCGACTCGCGCCTGCCGATCGCCCTGGTGCAGCACGACACCTTCGACATGGCCAACCTCGTCGGCGACGTCTCCGGCTCGCTCGCCGCGGGCGGCCAGCGCAAGATCACCCGCGCCCTCGAAGACTTCGCGGCCGGTGTGGACGGCGACGACCTGCTCGACCGGCTCGCGCTCGCCAAGCCCACGGTGGTCACGCCGGTCATGTTCGAGCACGCGATGATCGGCCGCGCGAAGGCCCTCGACAAGCACATCGTGCTGCCAGAGGGCGCTGAACCGCGCATCCTCAAGGCCGCCGAGATCCTGATGCGGCGCGACGTGGCCCGCCTGACGCTCCTCGGTGAAGAGTCCGAGATCCGTTCGCAGGCGGCGCAACTGGGCGTCGACATCAACGGCGTCTCGATCCTCAACCCCGGCGACCACGAGATCCGCGAGCGGTTCGCGAAGGAGTACGCGCAGCTGCGGGCCCACAAGGGCGTCACGGTGGAGCAGGCGTACGACACGGTCGCCGACGTCTCCTATTTCGGCACGATGATGGTCCACACGGGCATGGCCGACGGCATGGTGTCGGGCGCGGTGCACACCACGGCCCACACGATCCGGCCGTCGTTCGAGATCATCAAGACCAAACCCGAAGTGGCCGTGGTCTCCTCGGTGTTCTTCATGTGCCTGGAGGACCGGGTGCTCGTCTACGGGGACTGCGCGGTCAACCCGAACCCCGATGCCGAGCAGCTGGCCGACATCGCGCTATCCTCTGCTGACACCGCCATCGAGTTCGGCGTGGAACCGCGCGTGGCGTTGCTCTCCTACTCCACCGGCACTTCGGGCCACGGTGAAGCCGTGGACAAGGTCCGGGCGGCCACCGAGATCGTCCGGTCCCGCAGGCCGGGCCTCCCGGTGGAGGGTCCCATCCAGTACGACGCCGCCGCCGATGCCGGGGTCGCCGGGACGAAGCTTCCTGACTCGCAGGTGGCGGGGAAGGCCACGGTCTTCATCGTCCCCGACCTGAACACCGGCAACAACCTGTACAAGGCCGTGCAGCGCTCCGCCGGGGCGATCGCGGTGGGCCCGGTGCTGCAGGGCCTGCGCAAGCCCGTCAACGACCTGTCGCGGGGCGCGACCGTGCCCGACATCGTCAACACCGTCGCGCTGACCGCCATCCAGGCGAGCCAGCCCGCTTGAGCCCTGGGGGGCCCGCGTCCGCGCGGGCCCGCGCGCGAGAAAGGAACGCCATGAGCGCACCGGTCCTGGTGATCAACTCCGGGTCCTCGTCGATCAAGTACCAGCTGGTCGACGGCGAGACCCTGGAGGCCTCGACCTCGGGCGTGATCGAGCGCATCGGGCAGCCGGAGTCGGTCCTCACGCACAGGCACGAGGGCGAGAAGCACGAGGCGACGGCGCACCTGGCCGACCACGCGGCGGGCCTGGAGGCGATGGTCAAGGCGTTCGAGCAGGCCGGGACCCCGCTGTCGGGGGCCGGGCTGATCGCGGTGGCGCACCGGGTGGTGCACGGCGGCGAGCGGTTCGTGCAGCCGGTGGTCGTGGACGACGAGGTCGAGCAGGCCGTCGAGGAGCTGTCGGCGCTCGCGCCGCTGCACAACCCGGCGAACCTGGAGGGCATCCGGGTGGCGCGCAAGCTCTTCCCGAAGCTGCCGCAGGTCGCGGTGTTCGACACGGCGTTCCACGCGACGGTGCCCGAGCGGGCGCACCTGTACGCGGTGCCCAGCGCCTGGCGCGAGGAGCACGGGGTGCGCCGGTACGGCTTCCACGGCACCTCGCACGCGTACGTCTCCCGCAAGGCCGCCGAGCTGCTCGGCAAGAGCCCCAAGGAGGTCAACGTGATCGTCGCCCACCTGGGCAACGGCGCGTCGGTCTCGGCCGTGGAGCGGGGCCGCTCGATCGACACGTCGATGGGGCTCACGCCGCTCGAAGGCCTGGTCATGGGGACGCGGTCGGGGGATATCGACCCGGCGATCGTGTTCCACATGCACCGCCAGACCGGGGCCTCGTTCGAGGACCTGGACGCGGCGTTGAACAAGGAGTCGGGGATGCTCGCCCTGACCGGCCAGATCGACATGCGCGCGGTCGAGGCCGCCGCCGAGTCGGGCGACCGGTCGGCGCAGGTCGCCATGGAGATCTACTGCTACCGCATCCGCAAGTACATCGGGTCGTACATCGCCGCGCTCGGCGGGGCGGACGCGATCGCGTTCACCGCAGGGGTGGGGGAGAACAGCCCTGAGGTGCGCGCGGGCGCGCTCGGCTCGCTCGTGGCGCTGGGCGTGCACCTGGACGAGGCCGCGAACGCGGCGGGCGGGCCGGTCATCTCGACGCCGCAGTCGCCGATCACGGTCATGGTGATCCCCACGAACGAAGAGGGCGAGATCGCCGCGCAGACGGCGGCGCTGCTGCGCTCCTGACGCCCGCAGGCCTGGGTTTCGAGCCGCGTCCCGGATTCGGGGCGCGGCTCCTGCCTTCCCGGAACCGAAACACCCTCAGTGTGCTTATGATCACTCTCGGGAGTCGATTTCTCGGACCCCGCCAGGAGGGCAGCCGCATGAGAGTCTTCTACCGCATCCTCGCCTACATCATCGCCGCCGACGTCGCGCTGCAGGCCGCGTTCATGGCCTACGCCGTCGCCGGACTCGGCATCTGGGTCCAGGACGGCGGCGTCCTCGACTCGGCCGTCTTGGAGAGCGAGGAGCTGCCGTTCGACGAGGCCATCGGCTTCGGGCTCCACGCGATCAACGGCATGATGGTCGTCCCGGCCCTCGCCCTGATCCTGTTGATCGTCTCGTTCTTCGCGAAGGTCAAGGGCGGCGTGCTCTTCGCCGTGCTCGTGGCCGCGTGGGTCGCCGTCCAGATCTTCCTGGGCATCTTCGGCCACGAGGCCGCGATCTTCGGGTTCCTGCACGGCCTCGTCGCCTTCGCCGTCTACGGCGCCGCGTTCATGGCCGGATTCCGCGCCAAGAAGCCGCAGCCGGAAGCGGCACCGGCGGCCGGGGATGCGCTTTAGCAGACGCGCCAAGGCCCTCGCCGCCGTCGCGGCGGCCGTCGTGGTGCTCGCGCCGATCGCCTGGCTCTGGCAGGCGAGCCTGCTGCCGGAGTCGTACTCGGTCGCGCACATGGACGGCCACGACCACGGCAGCGACTCCGACATCCCCGTCGACGCCCTCACCGTTCCTGACGCGCAGGAAGCGGACGTGCGGGTCGAACTCACCGCCGAGCAGCAGCGGTTGACGCTCGCGAGCGGCCGCGAGGTCGACGGCTACACGATCAACGATGCCTCTCCCGGACCAGAGATCCGCGCCGAGCAGGGCCAGCTCGTCGAAGTGGTCCTCGCCAACGCGAACATCGCCGAAGGCATCACCCTCCACTGGCACGGCGTCGACGTGCCCGGCGCGATGGACGGCGCCGCAGGCGTCACCCAGGACGCCGTCGCCCCCGGCGACACGTTCACCTACCGGTTCTTCGCCGACCAGGCCGGGACCTTCTGGTACCACTCGCACCAGGTCTCCCACGAGCAGGTCGTCGGCGGCCTCCTCGGCCCGCTCGTCGTCACCCCCGCCGAAGGGACCGGCGCGAATGTGGACGCGCTGGCGGTCGTGCACCTCTACGACGGGCAGCACACCGTGAACGGCCGCGACGGTGAGGACGCGGTGGCCGCCGCGCCCGGCGACACGGTCCGCGTCAGGGTCGTCAACACCGACTTCGGCGTCATGCCCGTGTGGGTCGACGGCGCCCCGTTCCGCCTCGCCGCCGTCGACGGCACCGGGCTCAACGAACCCGCCGAGATCACCCGCACCGCAATAGAAGTGCCCGCTGGCGGCCGGGCCGAACTCGTGTTCACGATGCCCGCGAGCGGCGGCGTGCGCGTCAACTTGAGCGGTTCGGCCGCGCTCGTCGTCGGCGACGGCCCTGCCGAGGCCTCCGGCCAGCCCGCCGAAACGCTCGATCTGCTCCACTATGGAATACCCGCCGCGATCGGGTTCGATCCCGCTGACGCCGACCGCGAATTCGAGTACACCATCGGCCGCCGCCCCGGGTTCCTCGACGGCAAGCCCGGGTTCTGGTGGACCGTCAACGGGAAACTGCTTCCCGACGTGCCGATGTTCTCGGTCGCATACGGCGACATCGTCGTCATGCGCATCGCCAACGACAGCGGCGAGGCCCACCCGATGCACCTGCACGGCCACCACGCGGTCGTCCTCTCCCGCAACGGGGTCGAGGCCACCGGCAGCCCCTGGTGGATCGACTCGCTCGAGGTGCGCGACGGCGAGGTCTACGAGATCGCGTTCGAGGCCGACAACCCCGGGATCTGGATGGACCACTGCCACAACCTGCCGCACGCCGCCGAGGGCCTGGTCGCGCACGTCGCCTACGAGGGGATCGGCGCGCCGTTCCTCATCGGCGGGCCCGCCGGGAACCACCCCGAGTGAGCGGACGCGAAAGGGCGGACCGGGAATCCCGGTCCGCCCTGCCGCTCGCTGGTACGGCCTCGAGGCGTCAGACGCCTCCGGCCAGGAGTTTCGTGAGGGTCGAGTCCATGTCGACGTAGCCGGACTCGCGGCCGCGCGGCACCAGGCTGTACGCCCGGCGGAGGAACCGCTGCACGACGCCCCGGTTGATCTCGAACAGGGCGTTCCCGTCGGGCGAGGAGAGCGCCAGTGCGACCGATTCGCCCCGCGGGGTGGTCCAGGGCCACACCCTGACGTCCCCGATCCCCGTGGGCTCTTCCAGGCCCTTCGCGAGCAGCTCCCGCGAGAAGGACCAGGCGACCTGGTCGGCGTCGGTGCCGTCGGGGTGGAACATGACGCAGACGGCGTAAGGGTCGTCCGGGTCGTAGCGCAGGCTCGCGCGCACACTCACCGTCGCGAAATCGGGTGCGACGAGCCGCATGGTGGTGCCGATATCGACTGTCGCCGATCGTGCCATGCTCATAGCGTTACCCCCCAGTGTGCGACCGGCTCCCCCCGAAGCCGGTCGTCATTCCAATCCGCCGCCGCACCGGAGGTCCGGAACTTCGGCCGCGAACAAGTCGTGATTCAGGTCTATCATTCAAGCCGTTGCGCCGTACGACGATCCGCAAGACCGAGACCGGCGCGTTCCCCTGATAAGGGGGCAAATTCTGACAAAAGACCACTGTCAATCATCGCTCTATGTCGTAATTACAACAACGTCCTTCACTCTTTAGCGGTACTATTCCCGACCGCGAGTCCGCCCAGTCGCAAAACGTCGTTACGACTCGGTTGCAAATTATCGGCGTGAATCGGGCGGGTCGGCGGTGATAGCGTTTGACCGACGTTCTCGGACTCCGAAGGGGCGAACCATGGGCCAGGCGCAATGGACCGAAGTCGACGGGTTCCTCTCGTCGCTGCTCGTCGGCGAGGACGAGGTCCTCACCGGGGCCACCGAAGCGGCCCAGCGGGCCGGACTGCCGCCGATCTCCGTATCGGCCGCGCAGGGGAAGCTCCTCTACCTCCTGGCGAAGACGCTCGGCGCGAAGCGGGTCCTGGAGATCGGCACGCTCGGCGGCTACAGCGCGATCTGGATGGCCCGGGCCCTCCCGAAGGACGGCCACCTCGTCTCCCTCGAGTACAGCCCCAGGCACGCCGAGGTCGCCAGCGGCAACATCGCCCGCGCCGGGCTCGTCGGCATCGTCGAGATCCGCGTCGGCGCGGCCATCGACAGCCTCCCGAAGCTCGCGGCCGAGGGCGGCGCGCCGTTCGACATGGTCTTCATCGACGCGGACAAGGGCGGCTACCCCGCCTACCTCGACTGGTCGCTCAAGCTCACCCGGCCCGGCGGGCTCATCGTGGCCGACAACGTGGTCCGCGGCGGCGCCGTCGCCGACGGGCTCAGCCGGGACCCGAACGTGCAGGGCGTCCGGTCCTACCTGGAGAAGGTCGCGGCCGACCCGCGCCTGGACGGCACCGTCATGCAGACCGTGGGCGTCAAAGGCTACGACGGCCTCTCGATCGCCAGGGTCGCAGACTCAGCCGCCGACTAGCTAGCGTCGCTGGTAGTCCGCGAAGCGGCGCAGGACCAGGCCGATCAGGCGGGTCATGAGCCGCCGCGGACGCCTCGGCAGCAGGTGCGCTTCGGGCCAGTTCTTCCAGTCCGGGACGACATACCCCTTGTCGCGGTCGAGCGCTCGCAGCGACTGCCGCACGATCGCCTCGGGGTCAGCCAGGAGCCAGCCCAGGCGCCGCTCGTCGTACTTGATGCCGTTCGCGATAGGGAAGTCCGTGTCCACCGGGCCCGGGCACACCGCGAGGACCCGCACGCCCGTGCCCTTGGTCTCGACCCACAGGCCCAGGCTGTAGTTCACGACGAACGCCTTCGTCGCCGCGTACAGCGCCATGTACGGCTGCGGCTGGAAGCCGGCCATCGACGCCACGTTCACGACCGCGCCCGAGCCGCGCGCGACCATCCCCGGCATGAACCGCTGCACCAGGTCGGCGACCGCCACGACGTTCACCATCGCCACGTCCCGGTTGTAGTCCGCGCCGATCTCCGCGTCCCGGCCGAACGTGCCGATCCCCGCGTTGTTCACCAACACCTCGACCTCGATCCCGGCCGCCGCGACCGCCTCGGCGAGCCGCTCGGCCGCGCCCGGCTGCGCCAGGTCCTGCACCGCGACCCGCGTCTGCACGCCGTACTCGTCCCGCAGCCGGGCCGCCAGCGCCTCCAGCCGCGCTTCCGAGCGGGCCACCAGGACCACGTGGTGCCCGCGCGCGGCCAGCTGCCGCGCGAAGGCCGCGCCGAGCCCCGCGGAAGCGCCCGTGACCAGTGCCCACGTTCCCTCGCCCATACCGGTCCCCCTCAGCGCTAATGCAAAAGCAGGCCCCAGCCTAGCGAGCGGCACACCGCGGGCGGTCGCGCCGCAGGCAGTGGCGTTAGAGCGGGAAATACAGCGGGTACTCTTGCCCCACCATGTCGATACCGGCCAATCCCATCACGCGGCGACTGGCCCTTCCGGGCTGGTCGGTCCTGCGGTTCAGCCTCACGCTCGTCGCGGGGGCGCTTCTGGCCGCGGCGATCGCCACCGGCGTCCTCGTCGTCTTCTGGATCGGCATCCCCGTCGCCGTCGCGGTGCTCCTGGCCATCCGCGTCTGGGCGAACTCCCAGCGGCGCATCATCGGCGAGCAGCTCGGCGTCCACATTCCCGTCCCGTACCGGCCGCGGGTGAAGCGGACCCGGCTCGACCAGCAGGCGCTGCTGCTCGTGCGCGAGGCCGCGACCTGGCGCGACGTCGCCTGGCTCGCGATCGACGCGACCCTCGGGTTCCTCGTGAACCTGCTGTACCTCGTCGTGTTCGGCGTCGCCGTCTACTACCTGGTGCAGCCGCTGCTGCTGGTCACGGTCTTCCACTCCGCGCCGAGCCCGTTCGTCAACGACTTCGGGTTCTACGACTTCGACACGCCTGCGAAGACGCTCATGCTGGTGCCGTTCGCGCTCGCGTGCGGCGTCGCGTGGTGGCGCTGGGGCGAGCTGTTCCTGCGCTGGTACTCGCACCTGGGCGTGCTGCTGCTCGGGCCCACCGCGAAGGCGCTCCTGACCGAGCGGGTCACGGAGCTGCGGCAGGCGCGCGACCAGACGGCCGACCACGCGGCGGCCGAACTGCGCCGGATCGAGCGGGACCTGCACGACGGCGCGCAGGCGCGCATCGCCGCGCTGAGCCTCACGCTCGGGATGGCCGAAGAGCTCCTGTCGCGGAACCGGCCCGACCAGGCGGCCGCGCTCGTCGGGGAGGCCAGGCAGGCCTGCTCGGACGCGCTGGAGGAGATCCGGCAGCTCGTGCGCGGCATCCATCCGCCGGTGCTCGCCGACCGCGGTCTCACTGGCGCGCTCCAGGCGATGGCGCTCGACCACCCGCTCCCGGTGTCCGTTGTGGACCGACTGGTGGACAAGCTGCCCGCGCCGCTGGAGGCCGCCGCGTACTTCGCGACGAACGAGGTCCTCACCAACATCACCAAGCACGCCGAGGCCAGCCAGGTGCAGGTCGTTGTCAACCGGGAGCCGAACCAGGTCGTGATCGAGGTCCGCGACGACGGGATCGGCGGCGCGTCGTTCTCGGCCGGCGGTGGGCTCGACGGCGTGCGCCGCCGCCTGGCCGCGTTCGACGGCACCGTGCAGGTTGACAGCCCCGAGGGCGGACCCACGGTGGTCACCATGACCATCCCCGCCGCGCCGGTCGACCTCGGCAGCGCCCATAATTCGCCCAGGCCGTATCCGAGCTGAACAACAAGGGGTGCAACATGGACGTCGTCCTCGCTGAAGACCACTCGCTCCTGCGCGACGGCCTGACCCGCATGCTCGAGGCCCACGACTTCCACGTGGTCGAAGCGGTCGACAACGGGCCCGCGCTGGCCGCGGCGCTCCTCAACCACCGGCCGGACGTGGCCGTGGTCGACATCCGGCTCCCGCCGACGTTCACCGACGAGGGCCTGCGGGCCGCGATCGAGGCCCGCCGCCACATCCCGGCCCTGCCGATCCTCGTGCTCTCCCAGTACGTCGAGCAGCTGTACGCGCGCGAGCTCCTCGGCGACCGGCGCGGCGGGGTGGGGTACCTGCTGAAGGACCGCGTCTCGAACGTCGCCGAGTTCATCGAGGCGCTGCGGCGCGTCGCCGCCGGGGGTACCGCGATGGACCCGGAGGTCGTGGCGCGCCTGCTCGGCAAGCAGCAGAACCGGCTCGACGCGCTCACCCCGCGCGAGCTGGAGGTCCTGGGGCTCATGGCCGAGGGCCGCACGAACGCCGCTATCGCCGCGAGCCTGTTCATCACCGAGAAGGCCGTGGGCAAGCACTCGGCGAACGTGTTCCGCAAGCTCGGCCTCGGGCAGTCCGAGGACGACAACCGCCGCGTCCTCGCCGTCCTCGCCTACCTCGAAGGCAACTGAACCGGCAGGTCGCGGGCGCGAAGGCGGACCGATCAGGAATCGAGAAGCACGCGTCGGACCCCGCCTTTAGAGTTGCGTTCATGAGCAAAGCCGTGAAGCCCTCCGATCTCCACAACGCCGACCGCCACGACACGATCAGCGTGCAGGGCGCCCGTGAGAACAACCTCAAGGACATCAGCGTCGAGCTGCCGAAGCGGCGCCTGACCGTGTTCACGGGCGTCTCCGGCTCGGGCAAGAGCTCGCTGGTGTTCAGCACGATCGCGGCCGAGTCGCAGCGGCTCATCAACGAGACCTACTCGACGTTTGTGCAGGGCTTCATGCCCACCATGTCCCGGCCCGAGGTCGACCGCCTCGAAGGGCTCACGACGGCCATCATCGTCGACCAGGAGCGGATGGGCGCGAACCCGCGCTCCACGGTGGGGACCGCGACGGACGCGAACGCGATGCTGCGCATCCTGTTCAGCCGCTTGGGCACCCCGCACATCGGCTCGCCGAACGCCTACTCGTTCAACGTCCCGTCGGTGTCGGCCAGCGGCGCGATCACCGTCCAGCGCGGCGGCAAGACCATCGCCGAGAAGGCCAGCTTCAACCAGCTCGGCGGCATGTGCCCGCGCTGCGAGGGCCGCGGCGCGGTCTCGGACTTCGACCTGGCGGCGCTGTACGACGAGACGCTGTCGCTCAGCGAGGGCACGCTGAAGGTGCCGGGCTACAGCATGGACGGCTGGTACGGCCGCGTGTTCGCGGGCGCGGGCCTGCCGATGGACAAGCCGGTCGGGAAGTTCACCAAGAAGCAGCTGCACGACCTCTTGTACAAGGAGCCCACCAAGATCAAGGTCGAGGGCATCAACCTCACCTACGAGGGCCTGATCCCCAAGATCCAGAAGTCGATGCTGTCCAAGGACATCGACGCGCTGCAGCCGCACGTCCGCGCGTTCGTGGAGCGGGCGGTCGTGTTCCAGACCTGCCCCGACTGCGAGGGCACCCGGCTCGCGCCCGAGGCGCGGTCCTCGAAGATCAAGGGCAAGAACATCGCGGACCTGTGCGCGATGCAAATCAGCGACCTGCGCAAATGGGTGAGCGAGCTCGACGAGCCGACCGTCGCGCCGCTCCTCGCCGGGCTGCAGCACCTGCTCGACTCCTTCACCGACATCGGGCTCGGCTACCTCTCGCTGGAGCGGCCCACCGGCACGCTCTCGGGCGGCGAGTCGCAGCGCACCAAGATGATCCGCCACCTCGGCTCCTCGCTGACCGACGTCACGTACGTGTTCGACGAGCCCACGATCGGCCTCCACCCGCACGACATCGAGCGTATGAACGACCTGCTGCTCCAGTTGCGGGACAAGGGCAACACGGTCCTGGTCGTCGAGCACAAGCCCGAGGCGATCGCCATTGCCGACCACGTGGTCGACCTCGGCCCCGGCGCGGGCACCGGCGGCGGCACCATCTGCTACGAGGGCACCGTGGCCGGACTCCGCAAGAGCGACACCGTGACCGGCCGCCACCTCGACGACCGCGTCCACCTCAAGGACGAGATCCGCTCGGGCACCGGGCAGCTCGAAGTGCGCGGGGCCGCCACCCACAACCTGCAGGGCGTGGACGTCGACATCCCCGAAGGCGTGCTCACCGTCGTCACCGGCGTCGCCGGTTCGGGCAAGAGCTCCCTCATCCACGGCTCGGTCTCCCCAAGGGACGGCGTGGTGACCATCGACCAGGGCGCGATCCGCGGCTCGCGGCGCAGCAACCCGGCCACGTACACCGGGCTGCTCGACCCGATCCGCAAGGCGTTCGCGAAGGCCAACGGCGTCAAGCCCGCCCTGTTCAGCGCCAACTCCGAGGGCGCGTGCCCGACGTGCAAGGGCGCGGGCGTCATCTACACCGACCTGGGCATCATGGACACCGTCGAGTCCACTTGCGAGGAATGCGGCGGGAAGCGGTTCCAGGCGGCCGTGCTCGATTACCACTTGGGCGGCAAGGACATCAGCGAAGTGCTCGGGATGTCCGTGGCCGAAGCGGAGGCGTTCTTCAGCGACGGCGAGGCCAAGACCCCTGCCGCGCACAAGATCCTCGACCGCCTCGCCGACGTCGGCCTCGGGTACCTCACCCTCGGGCAGCCGCTCACGACCCTCTCGGGCGGCGAGCGCCAGCGCCTCAAGCTCGCGACCCACATGGGGGACAAGGGCGGCGTGCTCGTCCTGGACGAGCCGACCACCGGCCTCCACCTCGCCGACGTCGACAACCTGCTGGGCCTGCTCGACCGGCTCGTCGACTCCGGCAAGACCGTGATCGTCATCGAGCACCACCAGGCGGTGATGGCCCACGCCGACTGGATCATCGACCTCGGCCCGGGCGCGGGCCACGACGGCGGCCGGATCGTCTTCGAGGGCACGCCTGCCGCGCTCGTCGCCGACCGCTCGACTTTGACGGCGCAGCACCTCGCCGAGTACGTCGGGGCCTGACCTTTCGGAACGCCCGCGGCTCCGGCCGCGGGCGTTTCGGTGTTTGGCCGGGGCGCGCCCGCGGTGGCAGACTGTCCTGGTGACCAGCCGACCGACCTCCGAGCAGCGCCTGCGCGACCTCGCCCTCCTGCGCCGCGTGCGCGACCGCATCGACCGCGAGTACACCGAGCCGCTGAACGTCGAGGCCCTCGCGCACGGCGTCCACATGTCGGCCGGGCACCTCAGCCGCGAGTTCAAGGCCGCGTACGGCGAATCGGTGTACTCGTACCTCATGACGCGGCGCATCGAACGCGCGATGGCGCTGCTGCGCATCGGCGACCTCAGCGTCACCGAGGTGTGCTTCGCGGTCGGCTCGTCCTCGCTGGGCACGTTCAGCACGCGGTTCACCGAACTGGTCGGCATGCCGCCGAGCGTCTACAAGGAGAAGGCCGCCGACGCGACCGAGGGCATCCCCGCGTGCGTCTCGAAGCAGATCTCGCGACCGATCAGGAATCGAGAAGCACCCGGCGGCGCCAGGAAATAGGCTTGCCGGCATGGACATCAACATTTACCAGGCATATCTGCCGCAGAACGACCCTGAAGCGGCCCTTGAGTTCTACCGCGACGTGCTCGGCTTCGAGGTCCGCAACGACGTCGGCTACGAGGGGATGCGCTGGATCACGGTGGGGCCCGTCGGGCAGCCCGACGTCTCGATCGTGCTGCACCCGCCGGCCGCCGACCCGGGCATCACGGACGAGGAGCGCGCCACCATCGCCGAGATGATGGCGAAGGGCACGTACGCCTCCATCAACCTCTCGACCTCCAACCTCGACGAGGTGTTCGCGAAGCTCCAGGAGACCGCCGAGGTCGTCCAGGAGCCCACCGACCAGCCGTACGGCATCCGCGACTGCGCCTTCCGCGACCCGGCGGGCAACATGGTCCGCATCAAGCAGCAGTAACCGAAGCAAGCAGTGGGGGGGGGGGGGGGGGGGGGGGGGGGGGGGGGGGGGGGGGGGGGGGGGGGGGGGGGGGGGGGGGGGGGGGGGGGGGGGGGGGGGAGGGGGGGGG
>NZ_JBVJHZ010000045.1:0-45416 GCF_055586545.1 Glycomyces sp. NPDC050141
CCCCCCCCCCCCCCCCCCCCCCCCCCCCCCCCCCCCCCCCCCCCCCCCCCCCCCCCCCCCCCCCCCCCCCCCCCCCCCCCCCCCCGCTGCCGTGCTCGTGTCAGAGGCGCACCGGTCAGGGACGCAGGTCCCAGGTCTCCAGGCGGCCGCACATGCCCCATTTGGCGGCGGGGTCCCCGGCGTCGGCGACGTGGGCGTCGCACAGGTGGGCCGGGTCGGCCTTCGCGAGGGCGTCCAGGTGGGCGCCGGTGGCGTCGGCCTGGGCCTTGGGCCCTGCGGCCCAGAGTTTCCGCCAGGTCTCGGTGCGGGACGAGACGAGCTTGGCCGCCTGGTCCCACAGGGGCTGCATGGCCGCCGGGCCTTCGGTCTCGACGCCTTCGCGCAGGGCGAGGTAGCCGTCGATGGCGAGGTCCCGGCGGGCCCTGGTGGCTTCGCCGCGTTCGTCCTCGGTGAGTCCCTGGGCGGCCGGTGCCGTCGCGGCGGCGAGGTACGCCTCCGGGTCGGCGAGGACCGCTTCGGGGAAGGTGAACACGGCGTCCCCGGCCTCGGGGATGCCGGCGTTCTGCATGACCACCACGAGCTGGAGGTCGCCCGAGCCGTTGACGAGGCGGTGCACGGTGCCCGGGGTGAACCACAGGACGGTCCCCCGCTTGAGGTCGCGGCGCTCGTAGCCGTTCCCCGAGAGGGTCTCGACCGCTCCGGTGCCGCTGACCACGACATAGCCTTCGGTGGAGGCGGTGTGCAGGTGCGGGCTGCCGCCCGCCTGACCGTCCACGGTGGGCCAGTCGTAGACCGTGACGAGGGAGACGGCGGTGCCGCCGGGGAAGCCGCTCATCGCTACCCCAGCCGGGCCAGTTCGGCGGCGGCCAGGTCGGCGGTCTTGGCGGCGCCGTCGGTGCCGGTGTCGCCGTTGCAGATCGCGACGGCGTGGCGCAGGGTGACGGTGTCGCCGGGCGCCATCGGCAGCTCGGTGTCGAAGAACGGCGCGGGGCAGACCGCGGCGAACGGGGTCGTGCGGACGAACCACTTGACCGGCGCGGTCGGGTTCTCGGCGTGGTCGGTGAAGACCAGCGTCGAGACCGCGTCGACCGAGTCGTGCTTGCCGCGGAAGGCGAGCCAGTCGCCGCGCACGCCCATGAGCTCGTCGCCGCCCTCGGCCTCGGGCGTGTAGACGTGGCCCTCGGTGAAGGAGCGCGGCCCGCGCCAGAAGAACCCGCCGTAGCCGGCGTTCTCGCGGCCCTCGGTGGTGGGGCTGCCCATGACGACCGTGTCCTCGGTGTCGTTGGTGAACGCGGTCGTGAAGGACAGCACCCACTTGTCGTCCGAGAGGACGGTGACGGCGAAGTTGCGCACTTCGGAGAAGAAGTGGCGGCCGTCCTGGGTGGTCCAGTCGAGGCGCTCGGCGACCTTCACGCCGTTCTCGTCGGCCGTGACCTCGGTGAACTCCTGGTGGACCATGGAGCCGTCGTTCTTCTCGTCCACGTAGCCCTTGCCGCGGCGGAAGGTGGCCCCGCCCCAGAAGTTCTCGGGCCCGGCGTTCGGGATCGAGAGGGCGATGCCCTTGTGCCACACGTGGTCGTGCGGGCGGTAGAGGCTCACCTGGTTGCCCGCGAGGTCGCGCAGCGGCTCGAAGTAGGGCCGCGGGGACTCGAACTGGGCGTTGTCGGGACGGTACACGTACCGCAGGATCTCCAGGTCGCCCTTGGTGATCGAGAGGGCGGTGCCGTCGTCGGCGAGTTGCAGCGTCATCGGTGTTCTCTCCAGTTCTCTGCGGTCACTTGCGGTCCGGCCACGGGGCGCCCGTGCCGTCCATGCGCTGGTAGAAGGGCGAGGTCGGGTCGATCTCCCCGGCGCGGACGCGCTTGCCGGTGAACGCGGAGGCGTAGATCGCGGCGAGGAGTTCCAGGGTGCGGCGGGAGTCCTCGATGGTGACCGGCGGGGCGGTCTTGCCGTCGAGGGCGTCGGCGATGCGCAGGAACTGGGCGTAGTGGCCGGAGGACTTGCCGCGCGGCTCGCCCGCCCAGGCGAGGTTCACTTCCTCGGCGGCGGATTCGATCGGGTGGACCGACCAGTTGTCGTCGCCGTACCCGTAGAGGTGGTCGAGTTCGACGGTGGCGTTGTCGAAGTCGAGCCGGATCTGCGAGACCTCGCGCGGGGAGAGCAGCGAGTTCGTGATGACCACGGACGCACCGGATTCGAGGGTGACGATCGCGTGCGAGACGTCCTCGGTGTTGGTGATGCGGCGGTGGCGGTGCGCGGTGGCGACGACCTCGGCCCAGGGCCCGACGAGGGACAGGAGCGTGTCGATCTGGTGGATACCGTGGCCCATGGTGGGGCCGCCGCCCTCGGTCTCCCAGCGCCCGCGCCACTCGACCGCGAAGTACTCCTCGGGGCGGTACCAGAGGGTGTCGCACTTGGCGACGGCGAGGCGCCCGAGGACGCCGGAGGCGGTCATGTCGCGCACGCGTTCGGCCGCGGAGCCGAAGCGGTGCTGGGAGATGAGCGCGAAGTCGGCGGTGGAGGCGGACGCGGCGGCCGCGATCCGGTCGAACTCCTCCAGGCTCAGCGCCGGGGGCTTCTCGCAGATGACGCCGACGCCGGCTTCGAGGGCGGCGATGGCGCCGGGCGCGTGGGCCACGGGCGGGGTGCAGAGGTCGACCAGGTCGAGGGTCTCGGCGGCGAGCAGCTCTTCGATCGAGGCATAGCCGCTTTCGACGTCGAACTTGGTCTTGAACGCTTCGAGGCGGTCGGCGTCGGGGTCGACGGCCGCGACCAGTTCGATGCGGCCCTTGCAGTGTTCGCGCAGCTGCTCGGCGTGCAGATGGGCGATGCCGCCGGTGCCGACCACGGCGAGGCGGTAGGGGGAGGACACAGTGGACTCCTTCGTCACAACGGTTGTGTAAGCGTTTTCCAGCGTCTTGTCGATACTAGCCGACGACGGTCTTCGAGGTGACCTGGGTCGCCAAAGCGCGGGTGCCCGGCTCCAGGCGGCGGCTGCCGGTCACCTCCACGTTCAGGGAGGCCATGGTGTCCGCGGCCGAGCGGGCCAGGCGCAGTTCGAGCGCCCCGGCCTCGACGGTCCACTCGCCGTCCACGCCCACGAACGCGGCGAGGTCGACGGGCATGGCGAAGCGGGCCTCGCGGGTCTCACCGGGGGCCAGGTCGAGCCGCGCGAAGCCCACGAGGCGCTGCACGGGCCGGACCGCGGAGGCGACCGGGTCGTGGAGGTACAGCTGCACGACCTCGGTGCCGTGGCGCTCGCCGGTGTTGCGCACGCGCACCGCCACTTCCACGGTGCCTTCGGGGCCGACCTCGGCGCCGGACACGAGTTCCGCCGCGTCCCAGGCGAACTCGGTGTAGGACCGGCCGTAGCCGAAGACGTAGCGGGCCGTCGGGTCCACCGACGAGACCGAGGAACGGCGCGCAAGTTCAGGCGCGAGGTAGGTCGCGGGCGGCGAGTCGGGGCGGGCCGGGACGCCGACCGGGAGGCGGCCTTCCGGTTCGGCCGCGCCGGTGAGCACCGCGCTGATCGCGCTCGCGCCCTCCTGGCCGGGCAGGAACGCCTGCACGATCGCGGCGGCCCGCTCGGGGGCCGTGCCGAGCGCGTACGGGCGCCCGGAGATCACGACGACCACCGTGGGCGTGCCCGAGTCGAGGACCGCTTCGAGCAGCTCGGCCTGGCGGCCCGGCAGCGCGTGCGAGGGCGCGTCGCAGCCTTCGCCGGAGGTGCCCCGGCCGAAGAGACCGGAGCGGTCGCCGACGGCGACGATCGCGAGGTCGGCCGCGGCGGCGGCGTTCGCGGCGGCGCTGATCTCGGTGTCGGTGGCGTCCAGGACCGAGCCCGCGGCGAGGTGCTCGACGACCGCGCCCGGCAGGTCGGCGGCGAGCCGGTCCAGGACCGTGGCGATCGCGACGCCCATGTCCACGTGCGGGTACGGGTCGTCCGAGTCGATCGACGCGGCGTCGTTGCGGCCGTGGTGGTTCGGGAAGGCGTAGCAGCCGAGCATGACGGCCTTGTCGTCCGCGACGGGCCCGACGAGCGCGATGCGGCCGAGGTCGGCCTTGAGCGGCAGCGTGCCGTCGTTCTCCAGGAGCACGATCGACTTGCGGGCGACCTCGGCGGCCAGCGCGCGGGCGCTCGGCGGGTCGAGGTCGATCACGGCGGCGGGCTCGGGGAGCTCGTCGAGCAGGCCGAGGTGGATCTTCTGGGTGAGGACGCGTTCGACGGCGCGGTCGACGACGCCCTCGTCGAGGCGGCCGGAGGCGACGGCGGCCTGCAGGGGCCCGCCGTAGCAGTCGACGCCGGGGAGTTCGACGTCGACGCCGCCCGCGAGGCCGAGGACGGCCGCCTCGGTCTTGTCGGCGGCGACGCTGTGGAGGGAGTTGAGGAAGTTGACGCCGAAGTAGTCGGAGACGACGGTGCCGTCGAAGCCCCATTCGTCGCGCAGGATCGTCTGCAGGAGTTCGGGGTTGGCGTGGGAGGCGATGCCGTCGTTGGCGGCGTAGGAGGGCATCACGGACCCGGCGCGGCCGATGCGCACGGCCATCTCGAAGGGGGTCAGGTAGGTCTCGGCGAACTGCCGCGGGCCCATGTAGACCGGCCCGAAGTTGCGGGCGGCGTGGGAGGCGGAGTACCCGGCGAAGTGCTTGAGGGTGGCGATGATGCCGGAGTCCTGGAGGCCGGAGACGTACGCGGTCGCGAGTGTGCCGGTGAGGTAGGGGTCCTCGCCCATGGTCTCCTCGGTGCGGCCCCAGCGGGAGTCGGCGACGACGTCGAGGACGGGGGCGAGGCCCTGGTGGACGCCGACGCTGCGCATCGTGACGCCGATCTGCTGGGCCATCGCGCCGATGAGCTCGGGGTCGAAGGTCGCGCCCCAGGCGAGGGCGGTCGGGAAGATGGTGGCGCCGTGGGCCATGAACCCGGTGAGGCATTCCTCGTGGGCGAGGGCGGCGATGCCGAAGCGGCTGTTGGCGCGGACGCGGCGCTGGAAGGCGGCGAGGTTGGCGGCGCCTTCGGCGGCGGGGACGGGGGCCGAGCCGAAGGGGCGCGTGATCTGGCCCAGTCCGTGGGCGGTGGGGTCGCCCTCCTCGCCCGCGCCGTTGCCGCCTGCCTGCTCGCTCTGGTGCGGGGCCATGTCGCCGGCGTCCGCGTCGACGCCGAGCCAGAGGCTGTACAGCTGCGCGCATTTCTCCTCAAGCGTCATGCGCTTGACCAGACCGGCGGCCCGTTCGGTCGCGTCGGCGGGGGTGTCGGTGTCCATGCTGCTCCACTCAAGCGGCCCGGAACGCTGGAACTGCTGGTTCCGGGCCGATAGTTTCTGAAACTTTTCTGATCGTTTTCGATACAGGTTTGCACACCATAACATTGATGACGGGGTACTTCCAGGCTTGATTTCATCGTGGGATGCGTTTGCCCAGGCCGGTTGATCGAGCGAAGTTCTCGAAAGTTTCGGGTGGAATCCGGGAGCCCAGAGGCGCCGCTATAAGATGTCGGCACTACGGTTGGGCAGGAACGACCAGGAGGACCCTTGAGCGAAGACGAACACGGCCGCGTCACCATCCGCGCCATCGCGGACGAAGCCGGCGTCAGCGTGCCGACGGTCTCGCGCGTCATCAACGGCCGCTCGGACGTCGCCCCCGAGACGCGCAAGCGCGTCGAGGAGCTGCTGAACGAGCGCGGCTACCAGCGGCGCCGCTCCACGCGCGCGCCCAGCCGCGCGCGCCTGGTCGACCTGGTCTTCAACGAGTTGGACAGCCCCTGGGCCGTGGAGATCATCCGCGGCGTCGAGGACGCGGCCCACGCCGCCGGGGTCGGCACCGTGGTCTCGGCGGTCCACCGCCGCCGCGCCTCGACCGAGCAGTGGCTGGACAACCTCCGCACCCGCGCCTCCGACGGCGTCATCCTGGTGGTCTCGCAGCTCGCGTCCCCGATCCTGGAGCAGCTGCGGCACCTGGGCGTCCCGATGGTCGTGCTCGATCCTTCAGGCGGCCCGACGATGGACGCCCCGGCGATCGGCGCCACGAACTGGGCGGGCGGCCTGGCCGCGACCGAGCACCTGATCTCCTTGGGCCACACGCGTATCGGCTTCATCCACGGACCCAAGCAGGTCCTGTGCTCGCGGGCGCGCTTCGACGGCTACCGGGCGGCGCTGGACGCGGCGGGCATCGCGTACGACCCGACCCTGATCTACGACGGCGACTTCTACCACCAGTCCGGCTTCGACGCCGCGACCGCGCTGATGCGCCTGCCCGAGCCGCCGACCGCGATCTTCGCGTCCTCCGACCAGATGGCCTTCGGCGCGTACGAGGCGATCCGCCAGGCCGGCCTGCGCATCCCCGAGCACGTCAGCGTCATCGGCTTCGACGACCTGCCGGAGTCGCGCTGGTGCAGCCCGCCGCTGACCACGATCCGCCAGCCCCTCGCCGAGATGGGCGCCCTCGCCGCCCGCACGGTCCTGGAGATGGCCGCGGGCAACGACATCGACTCCCCGCGCCTCGAACTCGCCACCGAGCTCGTGGTGCGCGAGTCGACTGCGCGCCTGGCCTAGCTCTGCGGGATGCCGAGGTGCTCCAGCGGCACCGGTGCGGCGTCGACCTCGGTCACCTCGGCCACGTCCACGCGGTAGGTGGTGCCCTCGTAGCTCTGGACGCCGTCGCTGATCGTGGCGATGCCGACGGTCTGGTACCCGGCGTGGTTGGACTCGCTGTAGCTCAGCGGCACGATGCCGTTGCCCTGCAGCTCCCCTGACTCGACCGCCGCGATGAGCGACTCGCGGGTCGGCTCGTCCCCGGCGGCGGCCAGGGCCTCCGCGAACAGGTACCCGACGCTCATGCCGAACACCGTGTTCGCGGTGAACGGCGCGCCGTCGTTGTACTCGTCGTTGATCTCCCTGAACAGCGCGTTCCAGTCGCTGTCGGCGTTGAACGGCAGGTAGTTGACGCTCACCATGCCCTCGAGGAGGTGGGGGCCCGCGTCGCCGAGGTACTGCAGGAGCGTCGGGTAGTCCGCGCCCGAAGAGGAGACGTACCACTGCGGCGACCAGTCGAGCTGCGCGGCCGTAGCCATCGCCATCGCGGTGAACCCGTTGATGGTGCCGAGGATGTTCACCTCGCACCCGGCGGCCATGAGCGCGCCGATCTGGGTGTTCAGGTCCTCGTCGGAGGATGCGTAGGTCTGGACCTCGGTGATCTCATTGCTCGATACGACGATCTCGACGCCTTCGAGGATGCCCTCGCCGTAGTCGTCGTCCTGGCCGAGGACGCACACGGTGGCGCCCGGCTCCCGGTCGACGGCGTACCGGGCCAGCGCGGCGCCCTCGGTCACGTACTCGGCGTTGTAGCCGAAGGTGTTGGGGTAGATGTCCGGCTGGTTCCACACGCGCGAGCCCGAGGAGATGAACAGGTCGGGCACGCCCTCGTCGTCGACGTAGTCCAGGACCGAGGAGTGCGTGGGGGTGCCGAGGCCGTTGACGATCGCGAGCACGTCGTCCCGCTCGACGAGCTCGGTCACGGCCGTCTGGGTGGCGACCGGGTCGTAAGCGTCGTCCTTGACCAGGTACTCGATCGTGCGGCCGTTGATGCCGCCGTTCGCGTTCACGTACGCGAAGTACGCCTGGGTGGCCGCCGAGACGGCCGCGTACCCGGCCGCGGCGGGCCCGGTCAGCGGCTGGTGCGTGCCGATCGTCACCGTCGTGTCGGTGACGCCGGGCGTGGGCGCCGCCTCCGGTTCACTGCACGCCACGAGGGCGAGCGATGCCGCCGCGGCCAGTGCCGCAAACGCCGACGTTGTTGCGGGGGAACGCATTCCGATCACCTCGAGGTGTATTCGCTACCGATGAGTCACTTACTCACGAGTAAGTAAAGGTCAGAGCGAAATCGTATGCGCTTTTGTCGATTTTTGGGGTCCGGCGTTCGGCCGGATATCAGATCGGCCGTTCGGCGCCCTACGCGTTCGGCGCCACGTCCGTGCCCGCGCCCCGCTTCCGCGGCTTCACCGCTTCACGGACCGCTTCAGGGGCATTGTCGAGGAAGGCACTGTCCAGACCGAGCGGCACCAGCCCCGCGTCCGCGATGAGCGCGAGGTCGTCCTTCGCGGCCTGCCCCTCGCTGGTCAGGTAGTCCCCCAAGAAGATCGAGTTGACGACCTGCAGCGCCACGCCCTGCATGTGCCGCAGGTGCACCTCGCGCCCGGCCGCCAGGCGGACCTCCGCGGCCGGGTTCGCCAGGCGCACCATCGCCAGGATGCGCAGGCACCGGCGCGGGTCCAGCTCCCACGTGTCCTCCAGCGGCGTCCCGTCGAACGGCAGCAGGAAGTTCACCGGGATCGAGTCCACGTCGAGACCCCTGAGCCCCAAGGCGACCGAGACCAGGTCCGCGTCCGACTCCCCCATGCCCGCGATCAGTCCCGAGCACGGCGACAGGCCCGCGCCGTGCGCCGCGTTCACCGTGTCCACGCGGTCGTTGAACGTGTGCGTCGAGCAGATCTCGGCGTACGAGTCCTCAGAGGTGTTCAGGTTGTGGTTGTACGCGTCGGCCCCGAGGTCGGCCAGGCGCTCGGCCTGCCCGCCCTTGAGCAGCCCCAGGCACGCGCACACCTCGACGCCCGGCGCCGCGTTCTTCACCGCCGCGATCGTCTTGCCCACCCGCTCGACGTCCATATCGGTCGGACCGCGCCCGCTCGCCACCAGGCACACCCGCGACGCCCCGCCCGCCACACCGGCGGCGGCCTGCTCGGCCGCCTGCTCCGGGCTCAGCCACGTGTACTTCAGCACGTCGGCCTTCGAGCCGAGCCGCTGCGAGCAGTAGTTGCAGTCCTCCGGGCACAGCCCGCTCTTGAGGTTCACCAGGTAGTTCAGCTTCACGGTGTTCCCGAAGTGGCGGAAGCGAAGCCGCGCGGCGGCGGCGACCACGTCCATGAGCTCGGCGTCCGCGCTGGCAAGCACCGCTTCGAGATCGGCGGCGGCCGGGACCTCCCCCGCGTCGGCGGCGGCGGACAGGCGGCTGAGGGCTTCGTGCACTGCGGTCATGGCAAAAATCTTGCCACAGCACGGTCACAGGGATATTTCGCATGGTTCACGGCCAATGCGCGGAATAGGCCTCCGACATCACACTCAGACCGCAGCGTCGTGATCTGGATACACTTGCTACAGTGGGTGGTCGGTGCTGCGACGAACGCGGCGGGCTGGTGGAGGTCCCCCCTGCTCGCGTTTCATACGACGAAACCGCTCGAGCCATCCGGAGAGAACCAACCGTGCCGATCGCACCTGGACAACCGGCGTTGATCAACGTCGCCGTCGCGACCCTCTGGGCCCAGCCCTCGGCCCCCGGACCGGAGGACCGCCTCGCACTCGGCGTGCCGTCCGCCATCCGCGAATGGGTCGCCCGGCTCACCAACGACATCCGCGCCAACGGCCTCAAAGGACGCGTGCGCTCCCAGTGCCTCCTCGGCACCCGCGTCGAGGTCCGCCAGGTCGCCGACGGCTGGGCGGAGGTCGCCTGCGAGCAGCAGCACACCTCCGGCTGGGTCCCGCTCGACCAGATCGTGTACCCCGCCGAGGGCGACACCGACGGCGTCGAGCACTTCGTGAGCGCCACCGCGACCGCCGTGCGGGACGAGCCGGGCGGCGACGTCGCCATCCCCGGCGTCACGCTCGGCACGCGCCTGCGGGTCGTCGGCGCCGCCTACCGCGGCTGGGTCCCCGTGGGCCTGCCCGGGCCGCGGCAGCCCGGCTGGGTGCCCCAGCGGGACCTCGCCAGCGAGCCGGTCAGCGACACGCCCGCCACGGGCCTCATCGCGGCCGGGCTCGACGCGGTCAAGCTCGCCCAGCAGCTCCTGGAGATCCCGTACCTGCACGGCGGCGTCAGCGCCTACGGCATCGACGCGCCGGGCCTGATCTGGATCGTCTACCGCCAGCTGGGCATCGACGTGCCGCGCTTCAACGACGCGCTCATCGAGTCCGGCGCGGCCGTCGAGTTCGAGGACCTGCACCCCGGCGACCTCGTGTTCATCGAGCACGGCGGCGACCCGAAGACCCCGGCGATCATGGCCGAGCGCGGCCAGTCGGACCTGCCCGAGGTCATCTTCTCGTCCTCGGTGTACGGCAAGGTCGTCATCGAATCGCTGAAGGACTCCGAGCTGGCCGGCATCACCGCGTGCCGCCGCCTGCCCGTGCAGCCGTAGGAAACAAGCGGAACGGCCCGCCTCCCCATCGCGGGGAGGCGGGCCGTTCCGCTTGCTGTGCCTACTTCTCGGCGACGGCCACGGCGGCGGCGCCGCTGCCGGCGTCCATCGAGGCCTCGGACTCCGCGAAGAGCTCCTTGAAGGACTTGCCCTGGCGGCGCAGGAGAATCCAGTTGGCGAACACGACCGTGGCCAGCACGCCCGCGATGATGCCGAGCGAGAGCGAGGTCGGGATGTGCGGCATCCACTCGATGTGGTGGCCGCCGTTGATGAACGGCAGCTGGTTCTCGGCCAGGCCGTTCATGACGAGCTTGACGCCGATCCAGCCGAGGATCGCGGCCAGGCCCAGGTGCAGGTACTTGAGCGACTTCAGCATCGCGGCCAGCAGGAAGTACAGCTGGCGCAGGCCCATGAGCGCGAAGATCGTGGCCGTGAAGACCAGGTACGGCTCCTGGGTGAGGCCGAAGATCGCCGGGATCGAGTCGAGCGCGAACAGGATGTCCGTGGAGCCGATCGCGATCATCGACAGCAGCAGCGGGGTCACGAACTTGACGCCGTCGATGCGGGCGAACAGCTTGCTGCCGTGGTAGTCGGCGCTGACGCGCAGCTTCGACTCGGCGAACTTCATGAAGCGCGACTTCTCGTAGTGCTCCTCCTCGCCGTCGTGCTCCTCGGAGTTCTCCCGCAGCTGCCCGATCGCGGTCCAGATGAGGATCGCGCCGAAGATGAGGAAGACCCAGCTGAACTTGGCGATGAGCACCGAGCCGACCGCGATGAACCCGCCGCGGAGGACGATCGAGAGGACGATGCCGACGAGCAGCACGCGCGACTGGAGCGCCGCCGGGACCCGGAAGCCCTGGATGATGAGCAGGAAGACGAACAGGTTGTCGACCGAGAGCGCCAGCTCGGTCAGGTAGCCGGCGAAGAACTCCCCGCCGTACTGCGCGCCCTGGGTGGCCAGCATGATGAGGCCGAAGACCAGCGCCGCACCGATGTAAACGCCCGCCCAGGTCGCGGATTCCTTTGTCGAGAGTTTGTGGGGGTTGCGGACGGCCATCGCCAGGTCGAGTACGACCACGGACGCCAGCACCACCATCGTGAGAGCCCATGCCCACGCGGGGAGGTCCAATGTGTTGCCTTCCTTGCCTTTGGAGGGTCACATGGTCTCTCCCGATCCTCGCGGACCAGCGCCACCGGGGACCGATCGCGGTCCCGTGCATTGACGACGACGCTAACAGCGCTGGGCGCTGCGGGATACTCCCCACATACCTGATTCTGAACAGACGGGACCATTCTGCCTGCCGAAAGCCGACTTGTCACCAGTCAGATTTGTGACTTCACTCTCGACACTACAGCGGGTGGTGCCAGTGTGGCGGAAGCTGTGGGAGGCTCCGTGCATGGTTCTCGAAGTCGCTGAAATCAAGATCACCCCCGGGCAGGAAGACGCTTTCAAGCAGGCGTACCGCGAGGCCCGCGAATTCGTCAAGGTCTCCCCCGGCCTGCGCTCGATGCGCATGACCCAGGGCGTCGAGACCCCGACCCGCTTCGTGCTCCTCATCGAGTGGGACTCCGTCGAGGCGCACGAGCAGGGCTTCCGCGAAACCGAGCGGTTCGCGAAGTGGCGCGCGGCGATCAGCCCGTACTTCTCCCAGCCCCCGCTGGTCGAGCACTTCGAGGACGTCGACTGACGGTCCGGGCCACCCGGGCCGTCTGAGTGGAAATCTGGCAAGGATCGTGAGGAAGCTAGTACGTAAAGCGGAGCGCAGCGGAGCAGTACTTGCGACGAAGGATCCGCAGTCCAGATTTTCTCTCAGGCGGCCCACCCGGGCCACAGCGGACCTCTAGCTCGCCTCGTCGATCTGGCGGAGTTCGCGCTTGAGGTCGGTGATCTCGTCGCGGTAGGCGGCGGCCAGCTCGAACCTGAGTTCCCTTGCGGCCGCGAGCATCTGGTCGTTGCGCTCTTCGAGCTGCTGCAGGATCTCGGAGCGGACCTTCCCGGCGCCCTGCTCGCGCTGCTTCTTCGGGAGGGTCGCCCACGGGTCCTCCTCGACCATCTTCGCGGTCTCGGCGGCCGAGTCGTACAGGTCCTCCATGATGTCGCCGATGCGCTTGCGCAGCGGCTGCGGGTCGATCCCGTGCTCCTTGTTGTAGGCGACCTGCTTCTCGCGGCGCCGGTCGGTCTCGTCGAGCGCGGTCTTCATCGAGTCGGTGAGCTTGTCCGCGTACATGATCACGGTGCCCGAGACGTTGCGGGCCGCGCGGCCGATCGTCTGGATCAGCGAGGTCCCCGAACGCAGGAACCCCTCCTTGTCCGCGTCGAGGATCGCCACGAGCGAGACCTCGGGCAGGTCGAGGCCCTCGCGGAGGAGGTTGATGCCGACGAGCACGTCGTAGTCGCCGCGCCGCAGCTCCCCCAGGAGCTCGACCCGGCGCAGGGTCTCGACCTCGGAGTGCAGGTACCGCACCCGGATCCCGTTGTCCATGAAGTAGTCCGTGAGGTCCTCGGCCATCTTCTTGGTCAGCGTGGTGACCAGGACGCGCTCGTTTTTCTTGGCGCGCTCGTTGATCTCGAACATGAGGTCGTCGATCTGGCCCTTGGTGGGGCGGACCTCCACGTGCGGGTCGACCAGGCCGGTGGGGCGGATGACCTGCTCCACGAACTGGCCCTTGGTCTGCTCCAGCTCCCACTTGCCCGGGGTCGCCGAGAGGTAGACGCTCTGGCCCACGCGCTCGCGGAACTCGTCGAAGCGCAGCGGCCGGTTGTCCAGCGCGCTGGGCAGGCGGAAGCCGAAGTCCACGAGGTTGCGCTTGCGCGAGGCGTCGCCCTCGTGCATCGCGCCGATCTGGGGGATGGTCTGGTGCGACTCGTCGACGATGGTGACGAAATCGGACGGGAAGTAGTCGAGCAGGGTGTGCGGCGGGGTGCCCGCCGCGCGGCCGTCGATGTGCCGCGAGTAGTTCTCGATGCCGTTGCAGGTGCCGATCTGCTTCATGTTCTCCAGGTCGAACACGGTGCGCATCCGCAGCCGCTGCGCCTCCAGGAGCTTGCCCTGGGACTCCAGCTCGGTGAGGCGCTCCTCGAGCTCGACCTCGATGTCGCGGATCGCGCGGGCCATCCGCTCGTTGCCGGTGGCGTAGTGCGAGCCGGGGAAGATGAGCACCCGGTCGACCTCGCGGATGACGTCGCCGGTGATCGGGTGGAGGTAGTAGAGCCGGTCGATCTCGTCGCCGAACATCTCGATGCGGATCGCCAGCTCCTCGTAGGCCGGGATGATCTCGATCGTATCGCCGCGCACCCGGAAGGTGCCGCGGGTGAACGCGATGTCGTTGCGGCCGTATTGGACGTCGACGAGCCGCCGCAGCAGCTTGTCGCGGTCCCACTCCTGGCCCACGGCCACCTCGGTGGCCTGCTCCAGGTACTCGGCGGGGGTGGCGAGGCCGTAGATCGCGGAGACGGTGGCCACCACGACCACGTCGCGGCGGGTCAGCAGCGAGTACGTGGCGCGGTGGCGCAGCCGCTCGACCTCCTCGTTGATCGAGGCGTCCTTCTCGATGTAGGTGTCGGACTGCGCGACGTAGGCCTCGGGCTGGTAGTAGTCGTAGTAGGAGACGTAGTACTCGACGGCGTTGTTCGGCAGCAGCTCGCGCAGCTCCTTCGCCAGCTGCGCGGCGAGGGTCTTGTTGTGGACCATCACCAGGGCCGGGCGCTGGAGCTGCTCGATGAGCCACGCGGACGTGGCCGATTTGCCGGTGCCGGTCGCGCCGAGCAGGACCACGTCCCGCTCGCCCCGCTCGACGCGCTCGGTCAGCTGCCTGATCGCGGTCGGCTGGTCCCCCGACGGCTCCCAGTCGGATACCACCTCGAAGCGCCCCTCGGCGCGCGGAATATCGAATGCCACGGCCCAACCGTAGCGCCGGGGTACGACACTCTTCGCGATCGGCGGTGACTTTTCCCGGCCCGACTCGTTGGTCCCTGCGTGAGCTCCACTACCGCAGTTCCCTGGAAATCGGCCCTGATGTGGGTCCTGGCCATCCTCGTCGCCATCGCGGTCGCCGGCTGGTTCGCCGTCTCCTGCAGTCCCGGCCGCTCGAACGCCGAGCGGCCCGTGAACGAGGAGGAGGCCGCGCTGCTGGCCGGTATGCGCGAACGCAACCACGGCGCCGAACCGGTCGCGGTGCGCTTCAGCGTCCCGATGGACGGCGAGACGGTGGTCGCCGACGGCTACCTCGACTGGCAGGTGCCGATGCTGTACGCGCGCGTGCCCGAAGGCGAGGGCCACCGGCTGGTCCAGGCCATCCCGGGCCTCATCGCGACCCACGCGGACGACGAGGCGGCCTTCAGCGGGCTAGCGGTCCCCGAGGACGGCTGGACGACCCGGCAGATGCTCTCCGGCGCGGTCACGCCCCTGGAGACCACGGTCGACATCCTCGCGTCCTCGCTGTTCACACTGACCGCCGCCGAAGCGGACGACCCGGCCGAACTGGCCGAGAAGGCCACCTGGCGCGAAGAAGGCATCATCGACGGCGAGCCCGTGGACTCCTTCCGCGCGCCGATCATGGTCGAGACGGACGAGCAGGGGGCGGCGAGCCCCGAAGCGCTGTACTCGCTCGACGCCGCCGGGGACCTGCGCCGGTTCCAGGTGAACACCGGCGAGGCGAGCCTGTCGTCGGTGGACTTCCTGCGCGACGTCGAATTCGACGCGAGCGGGCTCGTCGCCAACGACCTCCTGGGCGGCCCGGCGATCGCGCCCGCCGCCGTCGACGAAGACCTGGCGCAGACGATCGCCGAAGTGCGCGAAGGCAACTGGGAGGACACCGCCCAGGTGGAACTGACCGTGCCCACGGGCGACGGCCAGGTGACCACGGGCTACGGCTCGGTTGACTGGCGCACCATGACCGCCTACCTGCACCTGACGGACGCGAACGGCCAGCGGCTGTTCCTCGCCAGGCCCGGCGGGTACGCCACCGTTGCCGCCGAAGGCGATGCGCTTCCCGATACCGTGCCGACCGAGGGCTGGGAGGCCCACGCGCTCGCCGACGAGGACGCGGCCGAGCATTTCGGGGCTGTCGAGTCGCTGGTGTTCCGGCTCCTGGAGATGGCCGCTGAAGAGGCCGACGACGCGAAGACGATGCAGGAGAAGGCGTTCCTGCTGCGCACCGACGAATCCGAAGGCACCGAGGTGAACGTCGTCGAGTTCCCGGTAGCCGGGGACGCGGAGGCCGCCGCCGGCCAGTCGGCGTTCCGCTACCACCTCAGCGGGGACGACCTCGCCGAGGTCGAGATGATGACCTTCTACGGCGTCGCGAGCGCCGAACTGTCCGATGAGGACTTCCCAATGGTCGAGATCCCTTGGGAGCTCGCCGAGAAGATCGGCTGACCCGGTCGGCGATGCGACGGGCCTGGCCGTTTTTCGGCCGGGCCCGTCTGCATCACCTCCCGATCAGCAAACCGGGGCGTGCCATCCGGTCTCGGCGGCCCAGCGGTTCGCACGGGGCCAGGCCTCCGTGCTGAACCAGGACTCCTTGGCCTCCGTGTAGTCCTGCGCGGAGTCGAACTTCGCGGCGAGCGCGCCCTTGGAGTGGGCGTAGTCGGCGCGGGCCTGCGGGTCGGCCCGCAGCCAGTCGCGGAACAGCAGCGCGAACCGCTGGCCGGGGCTGTCGATCGACCGGAAGTGGATGTGGGCGATGTTGCCCGGGTCCGCGAAGCCGTAGAACCGCTTCTCCCACTGCTCGAGCGACGGGAACTCCGGCTTGGGCGTGTCCTGCCCGGTCTTCCCGAAGAACCCGGCGTCGCCGAGGGCGTCCTCGAACGCGTCGACGAGCGCGAGCGCCACCACGGTGACCTGGATGTCGATGACGTCCTTCGCGAAGAAGTCCGGCACCGCGGTCGAGCCGACGTGGTCGATGCGGACGGCGCTGGGCCCCATGACCCGGCGGATGCGGGCCGCCAAGTGCTCGAAGCGGTGCTCCCAGGCCGGGTCCGAGTGGACCAGCTGGAGCTTGTCGGGCCGGGGCTCGTACCGCCCGGCCTCCAGGTTCTCGGCGAACGGCACGATCCGCTCGTCCCACAGGAGCTTCACGCGGTGTTCGAGCTCGTGGAGGTCCCCGTCGTTGTGGAGGACGACGTCGCAGACCTCGCGGCGCTCCGCGTCGGAGGCCTGGGCGTCGATCCTGCGGACGGCGTCGGCGCGGGGCAGCCCGCGCTGTTCGAGCCGTTCGAGCCGGAGCTCTCGCGGCGCCTCCACGTCGATGTTGAGGTGGAAGCCGGGCGCCTGGCCGGTCTCGGCCAGGAGCGGGATGTCTTGGACGACGATCGCGTCCTCGGGCATGGCGTCGGTGAGTTCTCGGGCACGGGCGCGGACGCGCGGATGCACGATCGCCTCCAGCTCCGCCCGGGCGGGCGGGCTGTCGAACACGATCGTCGCGAGCGCGGCGCGGTCGAGCGCGCCTGCGGCGTCCAGGACTCCGGGACCGAAGCGGGAGACCACCGCGGCCAGCCCCTCGGTGTTCGGGGCGACGACTTCGCGGGAGAGGGCGTCCGCGTCGACGACGCGGGCCCCGAGCTCTGACAGCTTCGCTGCGACCGTGCTCTTACCGGCTCCGATGCCACCTGTCAATGCGACTCTAAGCACAAATAAAACACTACCCGCCCCAGGCGAACGGCCTGGGACGGGCAGTGTGTATTTCAGCTAAACGGGCGACGAATCTAGTTGCCGGCCAGCTTCTCGCGAAGCGCGGCGAGCGCCTCGTCGGTGGCGAGGGTGCCCTGAGGCTCGGCCGGAGCCGACTTCTTCTCAGGGGCCTTGCCGCCCTTCTTGTCACCCTTGGGGGCCGCTTCGCCCTCGGCGGGCTTGGCGGGCGCTTCGGTGATGACGCGCTCGGCGATCTGCTTGCCGTGCTCTTCCCAGCGGGTGCGGGCCTCGGCGTACTGACGCTCCCACTCCTCGCGGGCCTCGTCGAAGCCTTCCATCCACTCGCCGGTCTCGGAGTCGAAACCGTCCGGGTAGATGTAGTTGCCCTGGTCGTCGTACTGCGCGGCCATGCCGTACAGCGTCGGGTCGAACTGCTCCTCGTTCTCGACGTAGGCCTCGTTGGCCTGCTTGAGCGAGAGCGAGATCCGGCGGCGGTCCAGGTCGATGTCGATGACCTTGACCATGGCGTCGGAGCCGACCTTGACGACCTGCTCGGGCACCTCGACGTGGCGCTCGGCCAGCTCGGAGATGTGCACCAGGCCCTCGATGCCGTCCTCGACGCGCACGAACGCGCCGAAGGGGACGAGCTTGGTGACCTTGCCCGGGACGATCTGGCCGATCGCGTGGGTGCGGGCGAACTGGCGCCACGGGTCTTCCTGGGTCGCCTTCAGCGACAGGGAGACGCGCTCGCGGTCCAGGTCCACTTCAAGGACCTCGACCTCGACCGGCTGACCGACCTCGACGACCTCGGACGGGTGGTCGATGTGCTTCCAGGACAGCTCGGAGACGTGCACGAGGCCGTCCACGCCGCCCAGGTCGACGAACGCGCCGAAGTTGACGATCGAGGAGACCGTGCCCTTGCGGACCTGGCCCTTGGCGAGCTGGTGCAGGAACTCGGTGCGGACCTCGGACTGGGTCTGCTCGAGCCACGCGCGACGCGACAGGACCACGTTGTTGCGGTTCTTGTCGAGCTCGATGATCTTGGCTTCGAGCTCGCGGCCGACGTACGGCTGCAGGTCGCGCACACGACGCATCTCGACCAGGGACGCGGGCAGGAAGCCGCGCAGGCCGATGTCGAGGATGAGACCGCCCTTGACCACTTCGATGACGGAGCCGCGAACGACGCCGTCCTCTTCCTTGATCTTCTCGATGGTGCCCCAGGCACGCTCGTACTGAGCGCGCTTCTTGGAGAGGATCAGGCGGCCTTCTTTGTCTTCCTTCTGGAGGACGAGGGCCTCGACGTGGTCGCCCACAGAGACGACGTCTTCAGGGTCGACGTCATGCTTGATCGACAGCTCGCGCGAGGGGATGACGCCCTCGGTCTTGTAGCCGATGTCGAGCAGGACTTCATCCCGGTCGACCTTGACGACGGTACCTTCGACGATATCGCCGTCATTGAAGTATTTGATGGTCGCGTCGATCGCGGCGAGGAGGTCCTCGTCCGAAAGAAACTCTTCGACCGTGCTGTTCTCAGCGTTGCTCGAGGTGGCCTCGATGCTGCTCGTCATGTGGGCTGGTGCTCCGGATACGTAAATTCGTGGGCTCGCGCCCGCGCCCTCGCTAGACGCGAATGCTCGCAGTTCGTTCCCGGGCCGCCCTTGCCGCTGGCAACGCGTCCTGCTCCCTTCTGAGGACGCGGACATGCCCAGGCCAATCCAGGTTACCGTGCGCGATTACGGCGCGCCAGTCCGGGCCGGGACCTCGTGTCGACTGCCACGCGCATGTAAGGCCGGCAAGCGGGCGCCTTGACCGGTTAATGGGCTGCGGCTTCCCAGGATTCACCGAATCCGGCGGACACCGTGAGGGGCACCGCGAGTTCGGCGGCGTTCGACATCTGCTCGCGGACGAGCGTTTCGAGCGCCTTCGACTCACCGGGTGCGACTTCGCACACCAATTCGTCGTGCACCTGGAGCAGCACGCGCGAGGCGAGCCCGGAGGCGCGCAGCTCCCGGTCGACGCCGAGCATCGCGGTCTTCATGATGTCGGCGGCGCTGCCCTGGATCGGGGCGTTGAGCGCGGCCCGCTCGGCCATCTCGCGGCGCTGGCGGTTGTCGGAGGTGAGGTCCGGGAAGTACCGGCGCCGGCCCATGATCGTCTCGGTGTACCCGGTCTTGCGGGCCTCCTCGACGACGCGGTGCAGGTAGTCGCGGACCTTCCCGAAGCGCGCGAAGTAGTCGTTGGAGAGCTGCTGGGCCTCCTCGGTGGAGACCGCGAGCTGCTGGCTGAGCCCGTACGTGGACAGGCCGTAGGCGAGCCCGTAGGACATGGCCTTGATCTTGCGGCGGTGCTCGGCGGTCACCTTCTCGGGCGCGACGGCGAAGACCTTCGCGGCGACGGCGTTGTGGATGTCCTCGCCCGCGACGAACGCGTCGATCAGGCCCTCGTCGCCGGTGAGGCTCGCCATGATCCGCATCTCGATCTGGCTGTAGTCGATGGTCATCAGCGACTCGAAGCCGTCGGAGACGACGAACCCGGCGCGGATGTTGCGCCCGGCCTCGGAGCGGACCGGGATGTTCTGGATGTTCGGGTCGGCCGAGGAGAGGCGCCCGGTGGCGGCCACGGTCTGGTGGAACGTGGTGTGGATGCGACCGTCCGTCTGGATCGTGGCGCGCAGCGTCGCGACGATCTGCTTCAGCTTCTCCACGTCGCGGAACCGCAGCAGCTGCTCCAGGAGCGGGTGCTGGTTCTTCGCGTAGAGCTGCTGCAGCGCTTCGGCATTGGTCGTGTAGCCGGTCTTGGTGCGCTTGGTCTTGGGCATCTTCAGCTCCTCGAAGAGGATCTCCTGAAGCTGCTTGGGCGAGCCGACGTTGAACGGGCGGCCCACGATCTCGTGGGCGCGGTCCGTGGCCTCCTTCGACTGCATCGCGAACCCGGACTCGATGTCCGCGAAGTGGCCCTCGTCGGCGGCGATCCCGAGGATCTCCATGCGAGCCAGGACGCTGGCGAGCGGGTACTCCATGTTCTCGGCGAGCGCCGCCTGGTGCCGGTCGGCCAGCCGCGCGGTCTGCTCCACGGCGAGGTCGCCGATGACGGCGGCTGCGGCGCAGTCGGCTTCGAGCTTCGCGGAACCGTCGCTCATCGCGGCATCGAGGCCGACCAGAGCGCCGTCGTCGGCGGGCGACTCCGGGGTCTCCAGCTCGCGGCCGAGGAACTGCATCGCGAGGTCGCCGAGCGCGTACGAGCGCTGCTCGGGCTTGAGCAGGTACGCGGCGAGCACGGTGTCGGCCTTGATACCGGCGACCTCGGGCCAGCCCGCCGCGTCGGCGCCCCACAGGAACGCCTTCGCGTCGTGCACGACCTTGCCCTTGGCCGGGTCGGCGAGCCATGCGGCCCAGGCCGACTCGTCCTCGGCATCGAGCTGCGACGGTTCGAACCAGAGCGCCTGGCCCCCTTCGGCCAGCGCGACCGAGTCGAACGAGCCCGCGCCGGACGCGAAGGTCCCGGTGAAGGCGATCGCCACGTCGGCTTCGCGTGCGCCGAGCCAGGCGGCGAGCCCGCCGGGTTCGAGCGCGGCCGCTTCGGTGCTGGCGACCTCGGCGGCGGGGACCGCGTCGACGGCGCCGACGGCCTTCCCGGCGAGGTTGGCGTTGAGGCGTTCGCCGAGGGCGCGGAACTGGAGGGCGTCGAACAGGCGGTTGGTCTCGGCGACCGACCAGCCCTCCCACTCCAGGTCCTCGACGGCCTTGTCGAGTTCGAGGTCGCGGACGAGGTTGTTGAGGCGGTGGTTGCGGAGCACGTCGTCGAGGTGGTCGCGCAGGCTCTGCCCGGCCTTGCCGGTGATCTCGTCCACTTTGGCGACGAGGCCGTCGAGGGACCCGTACTTGACGATCCACTTCGCGGCGGTCTTGGGGCCGACGCCGGGGACGCCGGGGAGGTTGTCGGCCTTCTCCCCTACGAGCGCGGCGAGGTCGCGGTAGCGGTCGGGGGTGACGCCGTACTTCTCCTCGACCTTGTCGGGGGTGTAGCGGGCGAGTTCGGTGACGCCCTTGATCGGGTAGAGGAGGGTGGTGGCCTCGTTGACGAGCTGGATGGCGTCGCGGTCGCCGGAGGAGATGAGGGTGGCGAGCCCGGCGGATTCGGCGCGGGTGGCGAGGGTGGCGATGATGTCGTCGGCCTCGAAGTTCTGCTTGGTGAGCCATTTGATGCCGAAGGCGTCCAGGATCTCCTGGATGATCGGGATCTGGCCCTTGAACTCCTCGGGGGTCTCGCCGCGGCCGTCCTTGTAGGCGGGGTACTCCTCGGTGCGGAAGGACTTGCGGGAGACGTCGAAGGCGACCGCGACGTGGGTGGGCTCCTCGGCCTTGAGCAGGTTGATGAGCATCGAGGCGAACCCGTAGACGGCGTTGGTGACTTGGCCGTCGTCGGTGGCGAACTTCTCGGCGGGCAGCGCGAAGAAGGCGCGGAAGGCCATCGAATGGCCGTCGATCAGGAGCAGGCGCGGTTGCGTAGCGGTCACGTCCACGAGCCTAGCGAGTGGGTCCGACAAGTCCGGCACAAGCCGGAGACGGCGTGGCTCGGGCAAGAGAAAGGCCCGCGTCAGGTGACGCGGGCCTTCGAAAACCTGTGGGAACCTACTCGGCTTCCTGGGCTTCCTTCTGCTCGGCCTCGGCGATGACGCGTTCGGCGACGGCGCGCATCGAGAGGCGGTGGTCCATCGCGGCGCGCTGGATCCAGCGGAACGCGTCGGGCTCGGGCATGCCGTACTGGGTCATGAGGAGGCCCTTGGCGCGGTCGACGAGTTTGCGGACCTCGAGGCGTTCGGTGAGGTTCGCGACCTCCTTCTCGAGGGCGGTCATCTCGGCGAAGCGGGTGAGGGAGAGCTCGATCGCGGGGACCAGGTCCGACTTCTGGAAGGGCTTCACGAGGTAGGCCATGGCACCGGCCGACTGGGCGCGGCTGATGAGGTCGCGCTGGCTGAAGGCGGTGAGGATCACAACCGGGGCGATGCGTGCGGAGACGATCTTCTCCGCGGCCTGGAGGCCGTCCATGATCGGCATCTGGATATCGCAGATGACCAGGTCGGGCTGGTGCTCCTGGGCGAGGCGGACGGCGGCTTCACCGTCGGCGGCCTCGGCCACGACCTCGTAGCCCTCCTCGGTGAGCATCTCGGCCAGGTCGAGGCGAATGAGCCCCTCGTCTTCGGCGATGAGCACGCGCTTGCGCGGCTCCTCGGCGGCCTTGCTCGTCATGCGGGTCCGTACCTTTCGTGCGCGTATGGACGTGGTGGGGGCGTGCGTCGTTTCAGGCACACCAGGACGCTAGCTTAGCCGCCGCGTTCCGGGCCCGCACGCTCCTATGCCGAGCGTTTCGGACGATGGAACTGAAACGTGAGCGGCGCAACCCGCGAAGGCGCGGAACGGGCGGCGGGACCGGCGAATCGGCGGCCGCCTCCCACCGGGTATCATTTGCACCGGCTCCGGCCCGGTATTCCAACTGGCAGAGAAGACGGATTCAAAACCCGTACAGTGTGGGTTCGAATCCCACCCGGGCTACAGCATTGACCCGCACGGCATCTGATGCCCGTGCGGGTTTTTTGTCGCCTCAGTTCGGGACGATGTTCGTTCGGCCTTCCCAGGCGCCGTGTTCGGCGAGGGGGCGGAAGCGGAGCGTGGTGAACTCGCGGTGGAAGTCGCGGCGTTCGCGTTCGGCCATGGCCTCGTGGTGGAGGCGGGCCGCGGGGCCGGGGTCGCGGCCGTGGACCATGCCGGTCATGGCGCGGGAGCTGGTCCAGACGGAGAAGGTGGAGACGGTCCGGGCCGGGCGCATGGCGGCGAGCGCGAGGGTGGTCTCGGGGTGGTCGCGGACCTGGCGTTCGACGGGTCGGCCCCAGTGGAGGAAGCGCGGGAGTTCGGGCAGGCGCATCCGGGCGAGGGTCACGGCGACGACGGGTTCGGCGGGGTCGGTGCGGCCGGTCTCGGCGGGGAGGTGCGCGAGTTCGCGGACCTCGCCCCAGCGGCGGAGGTATTCGAGGCGGACGTGCCAGCCGGCGGCGAGGGTCCGGCCGAGCGGCTGTTCGGCGAGGAACGCGTCGAGTGCCGCTTCGTCGGCCCATTCGGCGAACACGGCGAGGTGGCGCAGCTGCATGCGGCGCGGGGAGACGACGGGTGCGCCCAGTTCCATGGCGGCGAGGACTTCGACGTGCCGCAGGCCGGGGGCCGCGGGCGGGCGCACGAGGGCGCCGACCGATCGGCGCACGGGCGCGTGGGCGAGGTGGAAGGAGTGGAGGGCCATGGATGCCATCCAACCCGAGATCGCGCCGGTCCGCTACGGCCCTTAGTGGTGCGTGACGCGCTGCAGGACTTCGCGGCCGCGTTCGGGCAGTTCGGCGGCGGCCGTCAGGAGCGCTTCGCGGGCGTCGTCGAGGTATTCGACGGCTTTGCGGTAGCCCTGGGCGGACTTGCGGCGGTCGTAGGCGATCTTGGCGCCGACTGCGGCGGCGGCCGCGATGCCGACCACGGCGGCGATCATGACGATGCGCGCGGTGCGGCTCTCGGAGGCGGGCACCGGGAGGTCTTCGGGTTCGGGCTCGTAGAACTCGGCCCTGTCGCCGCCTGCGATGTCCGACAGGCGGAGCGCGTCGGTCTCGACGCCGGGCTCGGAGTCGTGTTTCGGCAAGTCCCGCTGTGATTTCATCGTCACATCCTCCCACGATCGGCCCTCCGGGAGTTCCCCGTTGCGCGGGCGCGAAACGCCGTTTTCAGTTCCTGACGAGGAGGTACCGGACCTCGGGGCGGCCGACGCTGCCGTAGTGGGGGCGGCGCTGCACGATGCCGTTGTCGGCCAGGTATTCGAGATAGCGGCGGGCGGTGACGCGCGCGATGCCGACGGTGGTGGCGATCGCGGCGGCGGACATGCCTTCGGCGGCGTCGCCGAGCGCGGCGCTGATCGACTCCAATGTGGAGGCGCTGAGGCCTTTCGGGAGCGGGCCCTGGCCGGGGGTGCGCAGCTCGGACAGCATCCGGTCGACGTCGTTCTGGCCGCCGACCTCGCCGGGCCCGACGACCTGCGCCCGCCACGCCGCGTACGTCTCGAGCTTCCCGCGCAGGGTCGCGAACGTGAACGGCTTGAGCAGGTACTGCATGACACCGGAGGACACGGCCGCGCGCACGACCGACAGGTCCCGCGCGGAGGTCACGGCGATGACGTCCACGGGGGCGCTGGCGGCCCGCAGCGCCGCGCACACCGCGAGGCCGTGCGTGTCGGGCAGGTAGAAGTCGAGGAGGACCAGGTCGACGGGGTTGCGGGAGCAGAACCGGATCGCCTCGTTGCCCGAGTGCACGACGCCCGCGACGGTGAACCCGGCGACGCGCTCGACGTAGGCCCGGTGGGCGTCGGCGGCCACCGGGTCGTCTTCGACCACGAGCACCCTGATCATCGGCTCGACGATATCGGTAGGCGGACGGTGAACACGGCGCCGCTCTCGTAGCCGTTCGCGACCTTGATGCGGCCGCCGTAGCGGCGCACGGCCTGCCCGACGAGCGCGAGGCCGAGGCCGCGCCCGGTCGCGGCGGCGGGCTTCGTCGACCAGCCGCGGCGGAAGATGTCGGCCTGGTCGGCGATGCCGGGGCCGGAGTCGGCGACGCGGACGAACAGTCCGTCCGGTTCCGACCGCACGGTGACCTGGACTTTCGGGGCGCGTTCGGCCGCGTGCTCGACGGCGGCGTCCATCGCGTTGTCGATGAGGTTCCCCAGGATCGTGATGAGGTCGCGCGCGTCCACGCCCTCGGACTCCTGCATGGCCGTGTCGGCGGTCAGCTCCAGCTCGACCCCGCGCTCGCTCGCCTCGCTCAGCTTGCCGAGCAGCAGCGCGGCCAGCACCGGCTCGGCCACCGAGCCGACGACCCGGTCCGTGAGCTGCTGCGCGACCTCCAGCTCCGCCGTCGCCAGCGCCACGGCCCCGTCGACGCGGCCGACCTCGATCAGCGAGATCACGGCGTGCAGCCGGTTCGCGGACTCGTGCGCCTGGGCGTGCAGGGACTCGGCGAAGCCGCGCACGGAGTCGAGTTCGCCGGTGAGGTTCTGCAGCTCGGTGTGGTCGCGCAAGGTGACGGCGTTGCCCATGCGGCGGTCGCGGGAGCGCACGGGCACCGAGTTGACGAGCAGGAGCCGGGTGTCGGTGAGGTGCAGTTCGTCGCCGCGCGGCTCGGTCGAGGTGAACGCGGCCGCGAGGTCGTCGGCGAGGCCGAGGTCGGCGACCGGGACACCGCGGCTGTCCTCGGGCAGGCCGAGGAGGTCGCGGGCGGCGTCGTTGCAGAGGACGACGCGGCCGTCGCTGCCGACGAGGACGAGTCCTTCCCTGACCGAGTGCAGGATCGCCTGGTAGTACTCGAACATGTCGCGCAGTTCGGCGGGCGCGGCCCCGCGGGTCTGGCGGCCGAGGCGGGCGCTCACGAAGTAGCTGCCCGCGATGCCGGCGAGGAGCACGGCGGCGGCGACCCCGGCGAGGGGCGCGAGCCGCTCGTTGAGTTCGGCCGAGATCGCCTCGACGGTGATGCCCGCGGCCACGAGGGCGACCACGTCGCCCTCCGCGTCGAAGACGGGGACGACCGCGCGCACGGACGGCCCGAGGGTGCCGGTGTAGGTCTCGGTGAATGCTTGGCCCGCAAGGGCTTTCGCGGTGTTGCCGATGAACGGTTCGCCGATGCGGGCGGGGTCGGGGTGGGTGTAGCGGATGCCGTCCGGGTCCATGATCGTGATGAAGGCGACCCCGGTGTCGGCGCGCACCTGTTCGGCGAACGGCTGCAGGTCGCGGGAGGGGTCGTCGTGGGCGAGGGCGGCGGTGAGGCTCGGGGAGTCCGCGACGGTCTCGGCGACCGCGACGGCGGTCTCGCGCGCGTTGTCCTCGGTCGCGCGGCCCGCGTCGAGGTAGGCGAGGACCGCGCCCGCGCCGACGAGCAGGCCGACCAGGACCAGCTGCAGCACGAGGAGCTGCCGGGCGAGGGTCCACGGTTTGGTCACCCACCATGTGTACACGTGCCAGTCACGAGACCGAAATGAACAGAATCGTGACTGGCTTCACAAGTCGATGGAAACTTTCGTCATTCCCCCCATGAACGAGGAGACGAAGATGTCCACTCCCCCGCCCCCGAAGCGGCGCGACCGCACGCACTTCCTCTATCTGGCCGTCATCGCGGCCGTGGTGCTCGGCGTCCTGGTCGGCTTCGCCGTCCCGGAGTTCGCCGTGCAGCTCAAGCCGCTCGGCACCGGGTTCGTAGCCCTCATCAAGATGATGATCGTCCCGATCATCTTCTGCACGATCGTGCTCGGCATCGGCTCGGTGGCGAAGGCCGCGAGCGTCGGCAAGGTCGGCCTGATCGCCCTCTGCTACTTCCTGGTCATGTCGACGTGCGCGCTGGCGATCGGCCTGGTCGTCGGCAACCTCCTGAACCCGGGTTCGGGCATGGACCTCGACCCGGAGGCGGCCACTGCGGCGCAGGAGACGGCGGCCGAGGCGGGCTCGCACACCACCGTCGACTTCCTGCTCGGGATCATCCCCGAGAGCCTGGTCTCGGCGTTCACTGACGGCTCGGTGCTGCAGGCGCTGCTGGTGGCGCTGCTCGCCGGGTTCGCACTGCAGAAGATGGGCACGGCGGGCGAGCCGGTCCTGCGCGGGATCGGGCACCTGCAGAAGCTGGTGTTCCGCATCCTCGGGATGATCATGTGGGCGGCGCCGGTGGGCGCGTTCGGGGCGATCGCGGCCGTGGTCGGCGAGACCGGCTGGGACGCTTTGAAGAGCCTCGCGGTGATCATGTTCGGCTTCTACGCGACGTGCCTGGTGTTCGTGGTGTGCGTGCTGGGCGCGGTGCTGTGGTTCGCGGCCCGGGTCAACCTGTTCAAGCTGCTGCGCTACCTCGGCCGGGAGTTCCTGCTGATCGTGTCGACGTCCTCTTCGGAGTCGGCGCTGCCGCGGCTGATCGCGAAGATGGAGCACCTGGGCGTGAGCAAGCCGGTCGTGGGCATCACCGTGCCGACCGGGTACTCGTTCAACCTGGACGGCACCGCGATCTACCTGACGATGGCGACGCTGTTCATCGCGACCGCGCAGGGCCAGCCCCTGGGCCTGGCCGAGCAGATCTCGCTGCTGGTGTTCATGGTCATCGCCTCGAAGGGCGCGGCCGGGGTGAGCGGCGCGGGCATCGCGACGCTCGCTGGCGGCCTGCAGTCGCACCGGCCCGAGCTGGTTGACGGTGTCGGGTTCATCCTCGGCATCGACCGGTTCATGTCCGAGGCGCGGGCGCTGACGAACTTCGCGGGCAACGCGGTCGCCACGGTCCTCATCGGGACGTGGACGAAGGGCTTCGACCGCGACCGGGCGAACCGGGTGTTCGCGGGCGACGAGCCGTTCAACGAGGCGGTGCTGGTCGACGACCACGTTCCCGCGGAGGCGTTGCCGCCCAAGCAGACGCAGCCGAAGGAGACCGTCGCCGCCTGACCTCCGGGAAACGCGCGACAGGAGTGGCACGATCCTGGGAGGAACCGGTTTGCGTTTGCGATCTATGGTTTCCAACGACAGCACCGAACACTTCTCAATCCCGAGGCAGGACTTAGCGATGAGCGAATTCGACACGGTCGAGGACGACTACACCACTGACGGTTACGGTTCCGACTCGGTCGATGAGTTTTCCACTGAGGACTCGACTTCGTACACGGACGACTCGTACACCGAGGACGCCTACGCCGACGACTCGTCCTCGGACGACGTCTACACCTCCGTGGCGGACACCGATGTCGACGGCGACGGCGTGAACGAGTCGACCTCGTACGACCTCGACGGGGACGGCTACAACGAAACCGTCGAGTCGGACATGAACGGCGACGGCTGGGTCGACACCGTGACGACCGACGCGGACGGCGACGGCTACTCCGAGTCGATCCTCGTGGACACCGACGGCGACACGTACCTGGACACCTACGGCACGGACACGGACAACGACGGCTTCGTCAACACCGTCGAGGCCGACACCGACGCGGACGGCTTCCTGGACACGTACGCCGAGGACAACGACAGCGACGGCACCTACGAGGTCGTCGAGAGCATGTAGTCGACCACTCGACGCGAAAGCCGCCGACCGGCAGTGCCGGTCGGCGGCTTCTTTTCGTCTTCAGTGGCGGTGCTGCTCCAGGTAGTGCTCGCGCCATTGCGGCGTGGCCGCGCCTTCGAGGACCGTGATGACGACGTCGTGGGCGAGGCGTTCGCCGACGGGGGCGTGTCCGAAGAGGATGCGATGGTAGGTGGTGGCCGCCAGGAGGTCGAGCAGGAGGTCGAGGTCGGCGTCCTCGCGGAGGTCGCCGCGTTCGACACCGCGCCGGAGCGCGGCGAGCGTGGTGGCGCGGCGGGGGTGGAAGACCGTCTCGGCGAAGACCCGGTCGAGTTCGGGGTCGTCGGCGAGGTCGGCGATGAGGCCGGGGAGGGTGCGGCGGCCGAAGTCGCCGCCGAAGGCCCGGCCGATGGTCTCGATGCCCTGGATCAGGTCGCAGTGGGTGCAGCCGGTGTCGGGGGTCGGCGAGGTGCCCATGATCTCGCCGAGGGCGGTGACGGCGAGGAGCTGGCGCGAGGCCCAGCGGCGGCGGATGGCCGGTTTCGAGGTGCCCGCGCGGGCGGCGACGGCCTCCATGGTCAGTCCGGTGTAGCCGACCTCGTCGAGCAGTTCCCTGGTGGCGGTGAGGATCGCGGCGTCGAGCCGCGTGTCGCGGGGCCGTCCGACGGTCTTGTCGGAGGCGCGGGCCACGCCGCTCCAGGATTCCCTCATGGCGGTCAGTATAGTAGCCTTAATTTCGTTCCGTTCCGTAACGAAATATAATAGGAGGTTGCCGTGTCCGCCGTCCAGACACTCCCCCGCAGCGTCTTCCAGCCACCCTATGCCGCCCTGACCTGGGGCATCGTGCTCTCAGTGGGCCTGGTGGCGTTCGAATCCATGGGCGTCGCCACGATCCTGCCCGAGGTCGCGGACCGGCTCGGCGGCCTCGGCGCCTACGGCTGGGGGCTCTCGGCCCTCATGCTCGCCAACGTCATCGGCACGATCGCGGCGGGCAGCGCCGCCGACCGGCACGGCCCGGCGCGCCCGCTCGGCATCGGACTCGCCGTCTTCGCGATCGGGTGCGCCGCCGCCGGGGCCGCCGGGAACTGGCCGCTGTTCCTCGCCGGCCGCTTCATCCAGGGCCTCGGCGTCGGCGCGGTGATGGCCTTGGCCTACACCGTGATCGGCGTCCACTACCCCGACCGGCTCAAGTCCCGGATGTACGCGCTCGTCTCCGGCGCCTGGACCGTGCCCTCGCTCGCCGGGCCCGTGCTCGCCGGGGTCATCGCCGAATACGCGCACTGGCGCGGGGTGTTCGTCCTCCTGCTGCCGCTCATCGCGCTCGCCTCGGCCATGTCGCTACCGCCGCTCCTGCGCCGCGACCGCGAGCGGGAGGCGACCCCGGTGCCGCGCGGCCCGTGGTGGCGCGGGCCGGTCGCGCTCAGCGTCCTCATCAGTGTCGGCACGGGCCTGCTGCTGCTGAGCCTGGAGCTCGACCGGCTCCTGCTGCTCGTGCCGCTGGCGATCGCCGGTGCCTTCGCGGCGGTGATCGGCCTGCGCGCGGTGCTCCCCGCCGGGACGCTGCGCGGCGAGCGGGGCGTGCCTACCGGGATCGTCATCCGGTTCCTCTTGTGCGGCGCCTACTTCGGCAGCGAGGCGTTCCTGCCGCTCGGCCTGATCGAACTGCGCGGCATCAGCGCCGCAGTAGCAGGGCTGGGCCTCTCGGCCGGCGCGATCACCTGGGTCGCGGGCGCGGCCTGGCAGGGCCGCGCGGACGAGCGCTGGAGCGGGCGCTCCCGGGCGGTGCCGATCCGGCTCGGCTCCGCGCTGCTCGCGGCAGGCGTGGTCATTCTCGGCATCGCGGTCCTCGTCGAGGCCGTGCCGCCGCTGGTGGCGATCCTCGGCTGGGCCGTGGGCGGCACCGGCATGGGCATCGCGTTCAACGCCGCCACGACGGACGCGCTCGAGCAGGCGCCCGCCGAGCGCCAGGGCGAGGCGAGCGGCTCGCTGCAGCTCGCGCAGACGCTCTCGGTGGCCGTGGTGAGCGGGCTCGGCGGCGCGGCGATCGCGTTCGCGAACCAGTACGGCGGGACGACCACCGCAGCGCTGGCCGGGACCTTCGCCCTCACCGGGGTCATGGCGGTGGCCGCAGCCGTTGCGGCCCAGCGCATCCGGTGACTCAGCCGGTCGGCGGCCTCCGAGATGCGCTGAGCTTATTTATGCACTGTGTACCGTTTCCCGTTCGACGTGCTCGACGTGCGGGTGGCGCCGTTCCAGGGCCGCTCCTTCGACGTCCACATCGGGCAGCAGGCGGTCGAGCCACTTCGGGAGCCACCAGACCTTCTCGCCGAACAGGTGCATGAGCGCCGGGATGATGAGCATCCGCACCAGGAACGCGTCGACCAGGACGCCGAACGCGAGCGCGAACCCGATCGGCCGGATCATCGCCGAGTGCGAGAACACGAACCCGCCGAAGACGGCGATCATGATGATCGCGGCGGCCGTGACGACCGAGCGTCCGGCGCGCAGGCCGTGGACGACGGCGAGGCGGGCCGGCACGCCGTGGGCGTAGGCCTCGCGCATCCCCGAGCCGAGGAACAGCATGTAGTCCATGGCGAGTCCGAACAGGATGCCGACGAGCAAGGTGGGAAGGAAGTTCAGGATCGGGCCGGGGCTGTCGACGCCGAAGACGTCGGCGAGCCAGCCCCACTGGTAGATCGCGACGACGCCGCCGAGCGCGGCGAAGTAGCTGAGGACGAACCCGAGGGTCGCGACGATCGGCACGAAGACCGAGCGGAACACGAGGACGAGGATGAGCAGCGAGAGGCCGACGACGACGCCGAGGTAGACCGGGAGGGCGTCGGCGAGCTTGTCGGAGATGTCGATGTTGCCGCTGGCGCTGCCCGCCACGCCGATCGAGTCGACACCGTCGATGTCGAGGCCGCGCAGGGTGTGCACGAGTTCCTCGGTCGCCTCGCTGGTCGGCCCGGATTCGGGCAGGACTTGGAACGCGGCGACGGTGCCGTCCTCGGAGGTGCCGATCGGGGCGACGGCGACGACGCCTTCCTGGGTGCCGAGCGCCGTCGCGATCTTGAACTGGGCGGCTTCGGCCTCGTCGGCGCCGCCGGGGAGGGTCGCGACGACGAGCAGCGGCCCGTTCGCGCCCTCGCCGAACCGCTCGGCCACGGTGGCGTACGCCTGGTACTGGGTGGTGTCGTGCGCTTCGGAGGAGCCGTCGGGCAGGTTGAGGCGCAGGTCGAGCGCGGGGATCGCGACGACCACGAGTGCGCCGATGCCGACGAGGACGCGCAGGAGCGCGCTCGGGGTGCGCATGGCCTTCACGGCCGGTTCGGCTTCGGTATCGGGCGTCGGGTGCGCATCGGCGATGGCGGCGCGTTCGGAGCGGCGGAGGATCTTCATGCCCGCCAAGGAGAGCAGGGCCGGGATGAAGGTGACGGCGACGAGGACTGCGACGGCGATGCACAGCGCCCCGGCCGTGCCCATCAGGCCGAGGAACGGGATGCCGGTGACGTTCAGGGCCGCCAGCGCGATGAGCACGGTGGCGCCCGCGAAGACGACGGCGTTGCCGGAGGTGCCGGTGGCGAGGGCGATCGACTCGTCGAGGTCGTAGCCCTCTTTGAGCTGGCGGCGGTGGCGGTTGACGATGAACAGCGAGTAGTCGATGCCGACGGCGAGGCCGAGCATGAGGCCGAGGACCGGGGTCACCGAGGTCATGTCGATGACGCCGGAGAGGGACATGGTCGTCATGGCGCCGACGCCCACGCCGACGAGCGCGGTGAGCAGCGGGAGGGCCGCGCCGATGAGCGTGCCGAGCATGACGATGAGGGCGACGGCGGCCACGACGAGGCCGATGACCTCGCCGACGCCGAAGACGCTGGGCACGGATTCGAGCATGTCGGAGGAGTAGTCGGTCTCGACGCCGTCGATCGGGTTGTCGTCGAAGAGGTCGGTGACGGCGGCCTTGGTCTCGGGGGTGACCTCCATCTGGGGTTCGGTGAAGGCGATGGAGACGACTGCGGCGCTGCCGTCCTCGGCGACCATGGTGATGCCGGACGCGAGCCGGAGCAGGGCCTCGCCCTGTGAGAGGGCGTTGGCCTGGAGGTCGAGTTCGTCCTGCCCGGCGTCGAGCTGGGCCTGCTGGGCGGCGAGCTCGGGGGTGTCGCCGAGCTGTTCGCGGGCGAGGTCGAGCTGGTCCTGCGCGGCGTTGAGTTCTGTTTGGGCCGTTTCGATCTGGGTGCGGCCGTCGGCGATGGCCTGGGCCTGCGCGGCGCGTCCGGCTTCGGTGGCGAAGGGGTCGACGGCGGTCTCGACGCCGTCGGTGTCGGCGGCGCGGGTGACGAGGCCGGTGATGGCCGCTTGCTGCTCGGCGGTGAACGCCTCGCCGTTCTCGGTGCTGACGACGATGGTGCCGGTGCCGCCCGCGGCTTCGGGCATGGCGTCCTTGAGTTGTTCGGTGACGGCCTCGGTGGGCGTGCCGGGGATGGTGATCACGGAGGTGACGGTGCCGCCGAAGAGCACGTACGCGCCTGCGGCGGCGGCGAGGACCGCGACCCAGGCCGCAATGACGGTTTTGGCGCGGCGGGCGCACCAGCGGCCCACGCGGTACAGGAATTCAGCCATGGGTCGGCCTTTCGGGTTCAGGAGGATCGGTCAGGCTGCGGGTTCGCGCAGTACGGCGATGAGCTGCGTGAGGAGGTCGTTCCAGACGCGGCGGGAGGCGGCGGTGTCGGCGCCGCCGGTCGCGATGGACCAGCGCTGGGTGAGGCCGACGATGCCGCCGCTGAAGGCGTCGACGAGGAACCCGGCGCGGAGTTCGTCCACTTCGGGGTAGCGGCGGGCGACGGCGGCCGTGATCTGGGCGGTGAAGAGGGCGACGGCGCGCTGCATGAGGACGGCGCCGCGTTCGGTGGGCTGCCTCGCGGAGCCGCCGAGGACTTCGATGAGGTAGGCGACGGTGGGCACGAGGTGGTCGGCGGAGCTCGCGGCGGCGAGGTAGCCGAGGACGGTGGCGTCGTCGCCGGAGGCGCTCTCGGCTTCGGCTTCCATGGCGTCGACGATCTCGACGAGGAGGTCGCCGGCGACGGCGGTGACCACTTCGTCGAGGGAGTCGAAGTGGTTGAAGACGGTGCGGCGGGCGACGTCGGCGGCGGCGGCGAGTTCGTCGACGGAGAAGTCGGCGTTGCGGCGCTCGTTCATGAGTTCCGCGGCGGCGTCGAGTATCGCCTTGCGGCTCTTGGCTTTCAGAGCGGCACGGCGGTCGCCGGGCGCTGAAGTCGCTGGCATGCTGATTACACTAAGCGCAACGATGCACTGAGTGCAACTACTTTGGCGCGTGGTTCCGGACACAGGTGCGGTTGCGACCGGACTGCGCCTTCCGGGGCGGGTTTGCGTCGCTTCAGTGCGTTAATGTGGAGCGCGACACATGGGGGCGATTCGGGTTTAGGCGAGCGGAGAGACGGTTGCGCGCTGGGCAGGTTGTGGGCGATCGGTACAGGTTGGAAGAGCGGCTCGGTTCGGGCAGCCAGGGGCAGGTGTGGCGCGCGGCCGACCTGCGGCTGCGCGAGCGGTCTGTCGCGCTCAAGCGGGCGCTGACGGGCGGTGACGCGGCAGCCGCGGCGAAGGTCCGGCGCGAGGCCGAGGTGCTCGCGAGCGTGAACCACCCCAGCGTGGTCACGGTCTACGACGCCGTCGAGGAGGACGGCGACTGGTGGATCGTCATGGAGTACGTGGACGGCCGGACCCTGGCCGAGGCGGGGACCGTGGCCGCCGAGCAGGCCGCGCGGTACGGCGCGCAGCTCGCCGGGGGCCTGGAGGCGGTGCACGCCAAGGGCATCCTGCACCGCGACATCAAACCCGCGAACGTCATGGTCACCGCGTCCGGGCTCGCGAAGCTCGCCGACTTCGGGATCGCCCGGCAGGTCCACGCGGAGCCGACGTTCACCGGGACCGGCGCGGTCACCGGCACGCCCGGGTACGTCGCGCCTGAAGTGGTGCGGGGCGGGAAGTTCACTCAGGCCGCTGACGTCTTCTCGTTGGGCGCCACCATCTTCCACCTGGTCGAGGGCACGTCGCCGTTCGGCGAGGGGAACGCGCACTCGCTGCTGTGGCGGACCGCCCAGGGCGACCGGGTCGAACCGAAGCGGGCCGGGGCGCTCGCGCCGCTGCTCGACCGGCTCCTCCAGACCGACCCGAAGCGGCGCATCAAGATCGACGAGGCGCGGATCGAACTCGGGAGGATCGGCGGCGAGGCGGCGGTCGGGGCCGCGCGCCGGACCGGTCTCAAGAGACGCTGGATCGTCGGCGGCGCCGCCGCCGCGGCCCTGGTGGTGCTCGCCGCGTTCGTGTGGAACGGCCTGCCCGACAACGACACTGAGACGCCCGGAGGCGAGGCCGCCGCGCTCGACCCGTGGGACTTCGTGGGCGACCAGACCACCGCCGACCCGTGCGCGCTGTGGGACGAAACGGCACTCGGCGTCTACGGGCCGACCGAGATCGACACCGACAACGGCTCCTTCGAAAGCTGCGACCTGCGCATCGAGAACGCCACCGGCGGCGTCGACCTCAACCTGTACCTCTACGAGACGAACGGCGACCCGCTCCAGGAGGGCGAGGTCGCCATGGTCGGCGACTTCGGCCTCGTCAGCGACGAAGGCTCCCATGACAACTGCACCCGGACGCTGATCTTCCCCGACGGCGAGCACTTCGTCGAGATGACCGCGAAGCAGGACCCCGGCGAGGAGACCGAGATCTGCCCGATCATCGATACCGCCGCCACCGCCGCCCTCGACGTACTCGCGCAGGGCCCTATGGCGCGGCGCGAACACGGGGAGGACCCGGAGTCGCTGTTCTATCTCGACGCCTGCGAACTGCTCGACGACGAAGGGCTCGAACACTTCCCGGGCGTCGCCGCCGACGACCCGCTCGAAGGGTTCGGCGGGTGGAGCTGCTGGTGGGTGAGCACCACGAGCGACACGATGGTGCGCGTCCTCTTCGACCGGGACGACCCGCCGGAGGCCGACGACGGCGAGCGCCTCGAATTCGCCGGCCTGCCCGCGTACAACGAGGGCAACCACTGGGACGAGGACTCGTGCCTGGTCAGCGTCGTCTACCGCCAGTTCCCCAGCGCCGATCAGGACGGCACCATCACCACCGAGACCCTGCGGATCTGGGTGCTCGGCACCCCCGAGGACCCGCAGGAGGAGCTGTGCGACCTCGCCGTCGCCATGGCCGGTCCGGCGGCGGAGGCACTGCCGGACGCCTAGGAGCGCTTGGCATTCCGTTGTAAGCGATGCGGCTCGGGACGGGTCCCGGGGAACCGTGCCAGGCTGGAGGCGGAAAGGAGGTCGCCATGACCGACATCCCCCAGGTCGAGGGCCTCGAACCGCTGCCCGCGAGCCACGCGAGCCTCGCGTTCGGGGTGCCCGAATCCGAGCCGGGCACGATCTACGCCCTCTCCGTCTCCGGCGGGGTCCGGTTCCGGCCCAAGGAGGAACGAGTCGTCCTGTTCGGACGCAACCGGCCCGACGTGCACGTCTGCGTCGGCGAGGACGACCGCCGCGTCAGCCGCAACCAAGGGCGGCTCGCGCGGCGCGGGGACCACTGGTGGCTCGCCAACACCGGGCACCTGCCGCTCCAGCTGCCCGGCGCGCGGATGCTGTTCCCCGAGGACGAGGCCTACCCGCTCGAGACCGGGTACACGCCGGTGTTCATCAGCGGCACCGCTCGGCGGCGGCACCTCGTCGAGCTGTACGTAGCGGGCGACGACGGGCGCCTGCCCACGCCCGTGCCCGAAGCGTCCACATTGAAGGACAAGCCGTGGAAGCTCGACGCGGACGAGCGGCTGGCGCTCGTGTGCCTCGCCCAGCGGTACCTCCTCCACGACGCCTACCCGCAGCCGGTGTCGTGGAAGCAGGTCGCGGCCGAGCTCGCCGAACTGCACCCCGGCGGCGGCTGGCGGCCGAAGAAGGCCGAGCACCTGGTGGCGGGCGTGCGCAAGCGGCTCTCGGCGGCGGGCGTGCCGGGTCTGACCCGCGAGGAGGTCGGGGAACCGGTGGGAAACATGCTCAACCACAACCTCGTCACCGAGCTCCTGCGTACGCGGACGCTCGTGCCGCCCGACCTGCTCGTGCTCGACGGGAGCTGAGTCCGGGCCCGGCGCGGCTCCGCATCGGGAAGAATGCAGTCCATGCTGATCGCAGTCCAGATCCTCGCCGCCCTCGCCGGGCTCCTCCATGTCTACATCTGGGTCATGGAGTGCCTGCGCTTCTCCGACCCCAAGGTCCACCACGGGGTGTTCCGGGTGGCGACAGCGAACGTCGAGACCGTCCGCTCCTGGGCGTTCAACCAGGGCTGGTACAACCTGTTCCTCGCCATCGGGGCGCTGGTCGGCGTCGCCGTAGTCCAGTCCGCGCACGCAGTGGGCATGACGCTCATCGTGTTCGCGTGCGGCTCAATGCTCGGCGCAGCGCTCGTGCTCGTACTGAAGGACCGGTCGATGGCCTCGGCCGCGCTCAAGCAGGGCCTGTTCCCGCTGCTCGCCTTGGTTTTCGCGTTGACGCAGCTGTAGGGCGCCGCGATAGTCTGGCGGTCCCCTCAGAACGGAGTTTCAAGTGGACGACCGCCGGCTGGTGAAGGTCTCGAAATACCTCTCGCGGCACCTGCGCCACGACCCGGCCCGGATCGGGATCGAACTCGACGAACACGGCTGGGTCGAGGTCGACGTGCTGTTGAAGGCCCTCGCCGCCCAGCGGTTCGCGGTCTCGCGCGAAGAGCTCGACGAAGTGGTGGCCCGCAACGACAAGCAGCGGTTCGCCATGCGAGACGGGAAGATCCGCGCGAGTCAGGGCCACTCCGTTGAGGTCGACCTCGCCCTGGAACCGGCCCACCCCCCGGCCGTGCTCTTCCACGGCACCACGGGCGGCTTCGTCGAAGCGATCCGCAACGAGGGCCTGAAGGCCATGAACCGCCACGACGTCCACTTGTCCCCCGACCGCGAGACGGCCGTGCGGGTCGGTTCGCGACGCGGCGCACCCGTGGTCCTAGTGGTCGACGCGGCCCGAATGGCCGAAGCGGGGTACGTCTTCCACCGCTCCGACAACGGCGTCTGGCTCACCGACCACGTACCCGCCTGGGCCATCATGTTCCCCGGCTGAGCGCTTATGCGCCCCGGGGAATCTGCGCTATGGCGAAAGCGCCCGCGATGAGCGCGCCCGCGGCCGCCAACGCGATCACGGCACACCCTGCACCACCGGATACGGTGTTTTTGCGCTGCTCGAACAAGCGCCGTGTCAAGTCAGCTTGATGATCGCGCAGGTAGAAGACGGACATACGCCCGGGGCCGCCTTCCAGTGCGGAAGGCGGCCCCGGGCGTTGGTGTTCATTTAGCCGATGGCGACCGGGATCTGGTCGGCTTCGGTCTCGGAGGCCTTGCGGGCCTTGATGACGGTGAAGGCGATGAGCAGGGCTGCGGCTGCGAGTCCGGCGGCGACCCAGTAGCCGAGGCGGAAGCCGCCGGTCAGGGCTTCGGCCTGGGCCGCACCGGTTTCGAGGAGGGTGCCGGTGCGGGCCGAGACCGCGGTGCTGATGACTGCGAGGCCGACCGCGCCGCCGACCTGCTGGGCGGTGTTGAACAGGCCGGAGGTGACACCGGCGTCCTCGGGCTTGGAGTCGGCCATCCCGAGGGTCATCAGGGCGGGCATCGCCACGCCGAAACCGAGCGGCGCGGTGATCATGCCGGGCAGGACGTCGACCAGGTAGTTGCCATCGGCCCGCATCTGGGCGAAGAGGATGAACCCGGCGACCATGAGGGCAAGGCCGGTGAGGACCATCGGACGGGCGCCGAAGCGGGTCAGGAGCTTCGGGGCCAGCCACATCGAGACCACCGCGATCACGATGGGCGCGGGCAGGAACGCCAGGCCGGCCGCGAGCGGCGCGAACTCGAGCACCTGCTGCAGGTAGAGCACGGTGAAGAACATGAACCCGAAGGCCGAGCCGACCATGAGCGCCTGGGCGATGTTCGCGCCGTTGACGTTGCGGGAGCGAAGGATGCGCGGCGGGATCAGCGGCGAGGCGGCCTTGGCCTGGCGGACGGCGAACCCGGCGAGCAGGACGATGGCAAGGGCGCCGAGGCCCAGGGTGCGGGCCGAGGTGAAGCCGTTGCGCTCGGTCTCGATCAGGGTGTAGACGGCGAGCATGATGCCGGAGGTGACGAGGGCCGCGCCGATCACGTCGGCCCCGGCCTTCATGCCGATGCCGCGGTCGGTCGGGAGCAGCTTCCAGGCCATCGCGGCCACGATCAGGCCCAGCGGGAGGTTCACGTAGAAGACCGATTCCCAGCCGAGGGTTTCGGTGAGCACGCCGCCCACCACGCTGCCCGCGGCGCCGCCGCCTGCGGAGGCGAATCCGTAGACGCCGATGGCCTTCACCTGGTGTTCGGGCTCGGGGAAGATCGTGACGATCATGCCCAGCAGCCCGGCGGCGGTGATCGCGCCGCCGATGCCCTGCACGAAGCGGGCCGCCAGAAGGAAGCCCTGCGAGTCGGACAGCGCCGCCGCGACGGAGGCGAGGGTGAAGAGCGCCAGGCCGGCGAGGAACACGTACTTGCGGCTGACCAGGTCGCCGAGGCGTCCGGCCAGGAGCAGCAGGCCGCCGAAGGGGATCACGTAGGCGTTGACGGTCCACACGAGGTTCGCCTGGCTGAACGCGAGGTCTTCGCGGATGGCCGGGAGCGCGATGCTGACGATGTTCTGGTCCAGGACGATCATGACCTGGGCGGCCGCGAGGGCGATCACGGCGAGCCACCGGGTGCGGAGGCTTTGGGCTGCAATGGGTGACATCGGATGCTCCTAAGAACTGGACCTCATGGGGAACGTTTTGTTCCTGGGGTAATCATGTGTTCCAATGGAGCGATCCGTAAGAAGGCACTTTCATGTGCCTGGGGGTACAGGGATGTTCCTGTCCAGGTCATCGGCCAAAAGCCCTCGCTATGAAGCGGGTCACATGTGGCCCGGACCGCGTCAATGGAGGTTCAGATGAGCGACGACTGCGTGCTGCCGAAGTCCGACGTGCAGGCCGAGGCCTGCCCGATCGTCCAGATCATCGACCGCGTCGCGGGCAAGTGGTCGGTGTCCATCCTCGTCGCCGCCATCCGGAACCCGGTGCGCTACACCGAACTCGAGCGCGCGGTCCCCGGCATCAGCCGCCGCATGCTGACCCTGACCCTGCGGAACCTCGAACGCGACGGCCTCCTCGAGCGCACGGTCTACCCGACCGTCCCGCCGAAGGTCGAGTACAACGCGACCCCGAGCGCGCGCGAGCTGTACGGGCACCTCACCGGCCTGCTCGACTGGGCCCAGCGCCACCAGCCCGACATCATCGAGGCGAGGAAGGCCTACGACGAGCAGGCGCTCGCCGCGTAGGGCGTGCCCCTTCCCACCCGCATCCGCCTCCTACCAACCGAAGAAATGAGACGACTCTCCCACACGGGTCCGACATCAAACAGACACGATCCGAAGTCGTTTGCGGTTCAGGCGAGTTCGGCGAGGAGGGCGCGGTGGATGGCCGGGCCCGCCGCGAGGACCGACAGGGCGCCGTCGCCGTAGTCGACGCCGTCGAGGTCGGTGACCAGGAGACCGGCTTCGCGGCAGATGACCGTGCCGGCGGCGACGTCCCAGAGGTTGACGCGCTCGTGGAAGACCGCGTCGACGCGTCCGGCGGCGAGCCAGCACATGTCGAGGGCGGCGGTGCCGAGCATGCGGATGCGCTGCACCTTCGGCACGAGCCGCTGGAGGGTGGCGAGGCGGCGGAGGTTGCGCTTGTCCGCGTCGGGGCCGACCGAGAAGTCGCCCATGGCGACGACGGCCTCGGCGAGTTCGGCGGGGCCGGTCGTGTGGAGCGCCTGCTTGTTGAGGGCCGTGCCGTGGCCGAGTGCCGCGCTGAAGCGCTCTTCGGACATAGGGGCGTGGACGACGCCGACGACGGGCATCCCGTTGCGCATCAAGGCGAGCGAGACGGCGAACATCGGGGAGCCGTGGGCGAAGTTGATGGTCCCGTCGATCGGGTCGAGGACCCATTCGTAGTGGGATTCGGTGTCGCCGGTGCGGCCCCGCTCCTCACCGAGCAGCGGGATCTCGGGGGTCTCCTGTTCGAGGAACGCGCGGACGGCGTCTTCGGCGGCGTAGTCGAGGTCCGTCGCGAAATCGCGGTCGCCTTTGCCGCTGATGGAGCGTTCGCGCCCGAGTCCCGCCCGGATCGCCGCCACCGCCGTCTCGGCCGCCTGCTCCGCGGTGCCCAGGATTTCCAGCAGCTCGATCATTATTCGGTTCCTCGTCTCCGTACGACCCCACCCGACGGACCTCATCCTAAAGGTGCAAGGCCATGCGGCACTTGGACTCCCAGTGCGATGTTCCGCCGGATATTTCCGTCGTGTTACACGAGAAGGGCCGGTGTCCCCGCATTACGGGTCGCACCGGCCCAATCCGGTCAGCCGAGCGGCAGCCACACCCTCATGGACGCCGGGCCGCGAGTCGCCCTGCGGTGGAAGGGAATCAGCGCGACCTCGGCAGACTTGCCGTCCGCGTCCGGTGCGGCCGGACCGTAGGGCCAGTCGCTCTCGCGGTCGTGGACCTGCGCGGACACGAAGATCCGGCCGTCGCGCTCGACCGGCGCGACCGAAGTGTCGACCGTGAGTTCCGCCACGTCGGCCCCGCCGGGGAGGTCGATCGACTCGGCGCACAGCACGATCGGGCCCCGTTCGACGGCGGCGCAGCCGCGAACGGCGTCGACTCTCGGGTCCGGGACGGTCCAGCGCGCGGCCACCGGCAGGTGCAGGCGGATCTTGTCGCCCGCTGCGAAAGCAGCAGTCACGTGGGCGGTGCTCCCGGCCGCGACCTCGCGGGGCGCGCCGTCGGGTCCGGTCACGGTGGCGCCTTCGGCCCAGGCCGGGACGCGGAGCGAGACGGTGCGTTCGCCGCCTTCGTTGGCGTCGATGCGGACCACGACCGTGCCGTCGTCCGGATAGGAGGTGGCCGTGGTGAGCGCGAACCGGGTGCCGTCGACGACGGTGTCGATGACCGCCGGGGCGTACTGGTGGATCTGGACGCCCGCATCGTCGGCCGTGGCTATGTAGACGGCGAACTGCGCGAACGTGCGCGCCAGGTTCGTGGGGCAGCACGACACGTCGTACCAGGGGGCGCGCTGGCCGCGGGCGGCCTGGTGCGGGAGGGCGTGGTCGTGGGGCGGCGCTTCGTCGGCGGTGCGCACGTGGAGCGGGTTGGCGTAGAAGAAGGACTGCCCGTCGGGGGCGGCCGCTCCGGAGAGGACGTTCAGCGCGACGCGTTCGATCATGTCGCCGTAGCCCATGTCGCCGGTGGCGAGCATGAGCCGCCAGGCGGTCATGACGGCGGCGACGCCCGCGCAGGACTCGGAGTAGGCGCGGTCGGGGGGCAGTGCGTAGTCGGGCCCGAAGGCCTCGTCGATGTAGCGCGAGCCCATGCCGCCGGTGAGGTGGGTGCGGCGCGCCAGGGTGCGCTGCCATTGGCGTCCAACGGCTTTCAGCAGTTCCTCGTCGCCGGTGTCCACTGCGACGTCGACCGCTCCGGAGGCGAGGTAGAGGGACCGCACGACGTGCCCGCGTAGGACTTCGGCGTCGCGGACGGGCGTGTCGTCCTGGTAGTAGGCGCGGCCGAAGCCTTCGTCGGCGAGTGTGTGGGTGCCGCGCCGTTCGATGAAGAGGCGGGCCTGCTCGAGGTAGCGGGTCTCGCCGGTGGCGCGGGCGAACTCGGCGAGGGCCGTTTCGATGACGGCGTGGCCGCAGACCCTCTCGATGCCGCCGGGCCCGAAGGCCGCGCAGACGTGGTCGGCGGCGCGGCGGCACAGCCGCGTGAACGCGTCCTCGCCGCGGGTCCGCAGCCGCGCCACCCCGGCCTGGATGAGGTGGCCGAAGCAGTAGAGCTCGTGGCCCCATTCGAGGTCGGAGTAGCGCGGCGGCTGGCCGGGGCGGCCGAACATGGTGCTGACGTAGCCGTCCTCGTCCTGGGCGGCGCTGACGAGCGCGGTGATCTCGGCGAACCGCGCTTCGAGGCCCGGGTCGCCGGTGCGGCCGATCTCCCAGGCCATGGCCTCGGCGAGCTTGTAGACCTCGGAGTCGGAGAACTCGCGTCCGGACCGCTCGAACGGGGCGCCGGTGGCGGCCCTGGTGAAGTTCTCGAGCCAGCCGGTCCGCTCGATCCAGTGAAGGCAGTGCCGGATGATGCTCTCGGCGTTCGTCCGCTGCCGCTGGCCCCAATGGCCTCCGGTGATGCGGACCTCGCCGAGCCCCAGCGGGCGCAGCGCGCCCGTGGAAGGCAGGACTGGTGTTGGGGTGTTCATCCCTTGAGTGCTCCTGACATGAATCCTCGGACATAGTGGCGCTGCAGCAGGGCGAAGAGCACCAGGCACGGCAGCGCCATGACGACCACGCCGGCCTGGGTCGCCCCGAAGTCGATGGCGCCCATCGACTGCTGGCGGAGGTTGGCGATGGCCACCGGCAGCACGGCCTTGTCGGCGTCGCTGACGAGAATGAGCGGGGCGATGAAGTCGTTCCAGGCGGCGAGGAACGAGAAGAGGCCGACGGTGATGAGGCCGGGCCAGACCGCGAACAGCATGATGCGGGTGAGGACGCCGAAGGTCCCGGCGCCGTCGCACATCGCGGACTCCTCGATCTCCTTGGGCACGGACTCGAAGGAGATGCGCATCATGAACACCGCGAACGGCAGCTGGTAGAGGGTGAGGACCAGGGCGAGCCCGAAGAGGGTGTTGCGCAGGCCCAGGTCCCCCAGCATCGTGTAGAGCGGGATGAGCAGGGTCGAGTACGGGACCATGAGGATCGCGAGGGTGAGCAGGAACAAGGTGTCGCGGCCGCGGAACGTGAAGCGCGCGAACGCGTACCCGCCCGCGATCGAGAGCGCGAGGGTGAACGCGACGGTCAGGATCGAGACGTACGCGCTGTTCCACAGGTAGCGGCCGAGCCCGGCGTCGTAGTCGAGGAGGCTCGCGTAGTTCCCGAAGCCGAAGCCGTCCTGCTGGTTGGTGGCCCCGGCGGGGGCCACAGAGGCGTAGCCGGTCCAGACGAGCGGGAAGAGGAAGAGGACGGAGAGGCCCCCGGCGAGCACGTAGTAGGACGTCGTCCAGAGTGGTTTTGTGCGCTCAGTGGTGCTCATCAGCTTTCCTTTCTGAGGGCCCGGAACTGGCCGATGTTGAGCACTAGGAGCGCGGCGAGGACGACGACGGAGATGGCGGCGGCCGCGCCGAGGTCGAAGCGCTGGAATGCCTCCCGGTAGACGAGCTGCACGACGGTGACCGTGGAGTTGTCCGGGCCGCCCTTGGTGAGGATGAAGAACTGGTCGAACGCCAGGAGCGAGCCGGTGACGGACAGGATGAACACGAGTCCGAGCGCGGGCCGCAGGAGCGGGACGGTGACGTGCCAGAAGGACTGCCAGCGGTTCGCGCCGTCGAGGCGGGCGGCCTCGTAGACGTCCGGCGAGATCCCTTGCAGGCCGACGAGCAGGATGATCATGAAGAACCCGGCCATCTTCCAGACGACGAGGAGCACCGTGGACCACAAAGCGGCCGTTGGGGTTCCGAGCCAGGAGACGGGTTCGAGGCCGAGGGTTTCCAGCATCGGGTCGAGCGGGCCGATCGCGGGGCTGTAGAACCCGAAGAACAGCAGGGACGCCGAGGCGAGCCCGAGCGTGGTCGGCAGGAAGAACGCGGTGCGGAAGAACCCGGTGCCCTTGCGGCGGTCGGCGACGATGAGCGCCAGGAGCAGCGAGAGCCCGATGAGGACGACGACGACGATCCCGGTGTACTTGAGCGTGAAGCCCACGGCGGGCCAGAACAGCGGGTTGTCGGCGATGCCTTCGTAGTTCTGCGGCATGTTGATGCCGAGGTCGCCCTTCAGCAGCGGCCAGTCGGACGCGGACATGCGTCCGACCAGCAGCAGCGGCGCGACGAAGAAGACCAGCACGAAGGCCGCTACGGGAGCGGCGTAGAGCATGCCGGCCAGCTTGCGCGAGTAACGCATATGGAGTTTGCTTCCTAACTGGAGAGGGAGGCCGTGACGTCGTCGTTGAGCGCGTTCAGGTCCGCGCCCGCCTCGCCGTAGACCGCTTCGCGGACCAGCGGGAGCCACGGGCCCTGCGGGTCGTTGAAGGTCTGGCCGAAGTGCAGCGAGTACGGGGTGCGGCCGACGCCGACGAGGTCGTTGATGATGACCGCGTTCGGGTTGTCCGCGTAGTACTCGTTGTCGCCGAGGTCGGTGCGGGCCATGACGTCGCCGTTCGCGGCGAGGATGTCGACCTGCTGCTCCTCTTCGAGGCTCCAGCGCAGGAAGTCCCAGGCCTGGTTCGGGTTCTCGGAGTTGGCGCTGATGCCGATCGAGTCGCCGCCGATGAACGTGGACTCGCCGCCGGTGAGGCCCGGGATGGGCGCGACGCCGATGTTCATGTCCTCGGGCATGAGGCCGAGCATCGTGGAGGGCATCGGCATGACGCCGATGTTCCCTTCGGGGAACAGCGAGACCCAGGTCGCGCCGGTCTCCTCGTTGTGGCCGGGGGCGACGATGTCGTCCTCGACGAGGCTCCGGTAGGTCGCGTAGAGTTCCTGCGCCTCAGGGGAGGCGAGCAGCGATTCGGTGCCCTCCTCGTTCATGACCTCGACGCCTTCGGCCCAGAGGGTCGGCCACCAGGTGAAGACGAAGCAGCCGCCGCAGTTGCCGCCGAAGAAGGTGCCGCTCACGTCCCCGCCGAGGGCGTCCACGGCGCGGGCCTGCTCCGCGAACTCGGCGAGCGTGGTCGGCGGCTTCTCCGGGTCCAGGCCTGCTTGCGTGTAGAGGTCCTTGTTGTAGAACAGGACGGAGAGGTCGAGGGTGTGCGGCACGAGGTACTGGGCGCCGTCCACGGTGCCGACGTCGAGGTGCGAGGGCGCGAGGGCGTCCTTGAACTCGAGCGAGTCGATCCGGTCGGTGATGTCGAGGTAGGCCCCGGAGGTGGTGAAGTTCGGGGCGAACACCACGTCGAGGGCGAACAGGTCGGGCAGCTCCTGGTTGCCCGCGGCGGTGCCGACGCGGGTCTGGTAGTCGTCCGTGGGGATCACGGTGAGCTCGATCTGGTTCTCGTGGCTCGCGTTGTAGGCGTCCACGAGGGCCTGGGACTGGGCCTCGGTGGCCGCGCGCGTCCACATGGTGAGGGTGGTGCCGTCGTCGACGCCTTCGAGGACGACCTCGTCGCCGCCCCCGCCGTTGGGGCGTCCGTCGCCGCACCCGGCGACCAGCAGGGCCGCCGCGGCGGCCGCCGCCCCCGCGCGCACGACGCGCGAGGGGCGCTTGTCCATTCTCATTTCCGGTCTCCTCTTAATAAGGGATCAAAGGGGTTCGGGGGGGGGGGGGGGGGGGGGGGGGGGGGGGGGGGGGGGGGGGGGGGGGGGTGCGGGGGGGGGGGGGGGGGGGGGGGAGGGGGGAGGGGCGCCAAC
>NZ_JBVJHZ010000046.1:0-44180 GCF_055586545.1 Glycomyces sp. NPDC050141
AGAGGGGGAGGGGACGGAGGCCGTCCCCGCGCTGGGGGGGGGGGGAGGGGGGGCGGGGGGGGGGGGGGGGGGCCCCCCCCCCCCCCCCCCCCCCCCCCCCCCCCCCCCCCCGCTTCCACCCCCTGTGGTCATGCTTCCCAAGGACTCCCTGTCCGGGTCAGGCCTTGATGGAGCTCAGGACCTCGCCGGTGGCCGTTTCCGGCATCCGGTTGGCGATGTCCGCGAGCGTGATGATGCCGACGAGACGGTGGTTGTCGATCACCGGCAGCCGGGAGATGTGGTGCTCCTTCATCTTGGCCATCGTGATGTCGACGTCCTCGTTCGCGTTGGCGAGGATCAGGTGGCGCTGCGGCAGCTGGTCCACCGTGTAGGTCTCGGCGTCGTGGCCTTTCGCCATGACATGCAGGACCAGGTCCCTGTCGGTGACCATGCCGTGGAGCTTGTCGTCGTCCGCGCCGCAGATCGGCATCGAGCCGACGTCCATCTCGGCCATCATCCGGGCCGCGTTCGCGGCCGTGTCGTTGCTTTTGACGCAGGTGCATCCGGTGTGCATGAGATCGCGTGCGGTTGCCATGCTGGTCGTCTCCGTTCGTTGAGCCGTTGACACGAGTATCGTTCGCGTCGCTGTCCGATGCGGCGTTTTGCGGGTTCTCCGGATTTGTCAGGCCACGAGCCGCTGCGCGGCCCGCACGATCGCCGCCGCGTCGATCCCCGCCGCCGCCAGCTGCTCGGCCGGCCCCGCCGAACCGGGCATGCCGCGCACCGCCAGTTTGTGGAACCGCACGTCAGGGATCTGCCCCGCCACCGCGTCCAAGACCGCGTCCCCCAGGCCCCCGACCGGCCAGTGGTCCTCGACCGTGAGCACCCGGCCCGTATCCGCGGCCGCCTGCCGGATCGCCGCCGCATCCAGCGGCTTCACCGAGTACGCGTCGATCACCCGCACCGGGATGCCCTCGTCGGCCAGCCGCTCGGCCGCACTCAGGCTCTCCGACACGGTGATACCGGCCGCGACGATCACCGCCCTGTCATGCGGCGAAGCGACCAGGGTCCGGCTGCCGCCCACCGGGAACAACTCGTCACTGCGGTAGATCACCGGCGTCGCCGCGCGCGTCGTCCGCAGGTAGCTGATGCCCGGCAGGTCCGCCATCGTCGCCGTCAGATGCGCGCACTGGTTCGCGTCGCACGGGTACAGCACCACGCTGCGCCACAGCGCCCGGAACATCGCCATGTCCTCCAAGCCCATCTGGCTCGGCCCGTCCGCCCCGATCGACACGCCCGCGTGCGAACCGACCACGCGCAGGTCCGCGCCGCCGATCGCGGCCATCCGCAGGAAGTCGTGCGCGCGCGTCAGGAACGCCGCGAACGTCGACGCGTACGGAATCCACCCCTGCGACTGCAGCCCCACCGCCGCACCGATCATCAGCTGCTCCGCGATATAGCACTCGAAGAACCGGTTCGGGAACGCCTTCCTGAACGCCGCCGTCCGCGTCGAATCGGCCACCTCGCCGTCGACGACCACCACGTCCGGGTTCGCCTCCCCCAAAGCCACCAGCGCCGCACCGAAACCGTCCCTCGTCGCCACCGCGCCCCCCACCGGGAACGACGGCCGCACGAGCTGCCGCGACGGCACCGACCGCCTCGGCTCCGACGACCGCGGCGGATGCACGCTCACACGCGCCTCCCGCACGCCCCCGAGCTCCACCACCGCCTTCTCCGACTCGTCGAGCGGCCTCCCGTGCAGCCCCTCCTTGTCCTCCGCGGCCGCGACCCCCTTGCCCTTGCGGGTCCGCGCGAGGATCGCCGTCGGCCGGTCCTGGTGCTCCGCCTCCGCGTACGCCCGGTCGATCGCCGCCGGATCGTGCCCGTCGATCTCCACCGTGTGCCAGCCGAACCCGCCGATCTGCGCCGCATAAGCCCCCGTGTCCCACCCGTACCGGGTCGGCCCCGTCTGACCCAGCCGGTTCACGTCCACGATCGCGCACAGGTTCCCCAACCCGAAATCCGCGGCCGCCGCGAACGCCTCCCACATCGAGCCCTCCGCGACCTCCCCGTCACCGCACAGCACCCACACGCGCGCAGGCGAACCCGACAGGCGCGCACCCAGCGCCATCCCCACCCCGATCGGCAGCCCCTGCCCCAGCGACCCCGTCGCCACGTCCACCCACGGCAGCCGCGGCGTCGGATGCCCCTCCAGATCCGAACCGAGCCGCCGGTACGTCAGCAGATGCTCCTCGTCGATCACGCCCGCCGCGTGCAGCATCGCGTACAGCAGCGGCGACGCATGCCCCTTCGAGAACACCAGCCGGTCGTTCCCCGGCAGGTGCGGATGCTCGAAGTCGTAGCGCAGATGCCCCGCCAACAGCCCCGCCATCAGATCCGCCGCCGACATCGACGACGTCGGATGCCCCGAACCCGCCCGGGCCGACGCGCGCACCGCGTCCACCCGCAACTGCTGGCCGAGCTCGGCGATATCCCCGGTACGGGCCTCGACGACGCCCACGGCTCCTCCTCGTGTCGGCGGCCTGGAAGCTCAGGACTACCCGCGTCCACCCGCCCGAAACCGGGTGTCGCAGCGGCCCTCCCGGGTACCCGAACCATGCGGGTCCGCAAGGACTCCGCGGCGCGCCGCTCCGCCTGAGGATGCCCATAGGCGGGCGGGCGGCGCGCTCGAGTGAAGGGGGAGGAACGATGAACTCGCACTCGATGCCCGCCAGCGGACACCACTGGTGGGCGGCCGAACGCCGCCGCACCACCGCCATCCAGGACGGTGCGGCAGGAGTGGGCCTCGTGTTCGTGCTCGTCGGCGTACTCGGATTCCTGCCGGGCATCACCACGGACTTCGACAGCATGACCTTCTCAGGGTCCGACTCGGGGGCCGAACTCCTCGGCATCTTCCAAGTCTCCGTGCTGCACAACCTGGTCCACCTCGCCTTCGGCGTGCTCGGCCTCTTCCTGGCCTGGACCGTCCGGACCGCCCGCTGGTACCTCATCGGCGGCGGCGTCGTGTACCTGCTGCTCGGCATGTACGGCTTCCCCGTCGGCGACCAGCACGCGGGCAACTTCCTGCCCGCCAACACCGCCGACGACTGGCTGCACCTGGCGCTCGGCCTCGGCATGATCGTCCTCGGACTGTTCCTGCACGCCAAGCTCCCCAAGCAGAGCGAAGCGCGCGGCGAAGGCGACTTCGGCGAGACGGGCCGCGGCGCGGCCTGACCGCGCCCGGCAGAACGGCACTGCGGGACGGATTCCCGCAGCGCCGTCCAGGTGCGCCGCCGACCCGGCGCGGAGCCCTCTACGAACCGCGCCAGGCGGCGGGTGTCCCCGCAAGCCCGGCTTGCCGGAGAGGGCTACCCCGGCGCCGCCGAAGTATGCGCCGCCCCCGCCAGCCGCACCCCCGGGTTTCCCCCGACCCGAACAGGGAACCCGAACCCCACCCCACCCGGTCGAAACCGGACACCGACCCGAGACGGAGAGAGGTGAGGACATGGAGGTCCGACACGACCCCGAGGCCCGGGCCCGCGCCGCCGCGCGGGAACACGCCGAACGGGCCGACACCGACCACGGCGCCCATGAGCGGACCCGCCGCGGCAGGGGCCGCCACGACTGGGACGAACAGGACCGCTCGGTCGGCCAGATCGTCGGCGACCTGACGTCCCAGGTGGCGCACCTGGCGCGCGTCGAAGCCGCACTGGCCGCACGCGAGATCGGCGACAAGGCCAAACGCGGCGCGGTCGGCGGCGGCATGTTCGCGGTCGCCGGCGTCATCGCGTTCTACGGCGGGGCGGCGCTGGCCCTCGCGGCGGGCATCGCGCTCGCGCTGGTGTGGCCGGCGTGGCTGGCCGCGATCGCGACCGGCGTGGCGCTCTTCGCGGTTGCGGGAATCTTTGCGCTGGTGGGGCGCGCCAAGCTGCGCTCGGCCCTGCCGCCGGTGCCCGACGAGACGATGGAGCACGCCCGGGAGGACGTCCGGGCCCTGCGAGGGAGGATGGAGCGATGACCGGTTGGACGGTGCCGCCGAGTGCGGCCCTCCCGCCCGGCGCCGGGCTCGCGCCGCCCCCGGCGGTGGGGATGCCCTACCGGCCGGAGGACGAGCGGCCCGAGGTCGAGGAGAACCTTGCGCGGCAGCGCGAGTGGGCGAAGCAGGACGCCGAGGCGGACCGGCACAAGTCCACTGCGGACTTGGAGCGGGACGCCGCGCGGACCCGAGAGCGGGTCAACGACGCGGTGCTGGAGCTGCGGGCGAAGCTCGGGCTCGATCCCGATGCGGCGCATGCGCACGGGCCGTTCGCGCCGGTGCGGCGCCACCCGCTGACGGTGGCGATCGCGGCGGCTGGCGCGACGACGGCGGCGGTCTTCGGGGCGCACCTCATCCGCGACCAGCGCCGGTCGTCGAAGGCCGCGCGCGACGCGGCGCGGGAGGCGATCAAGGCGACCGAGCGGCGCCGCAAGGCGACGCGCAAGGCCGCGCGCAAGCGCTGGAGGGCGGCGAAGCACGCCTTCGGCGCGGCGGCGTTCGTCGTAGAGAAGCGTCGCAGGAAGGCGATGCGGCGACTCACGCATCGTTGAGTCTCACGCGCGACTGAGGCGACGGGAGCGGCGGGCCACGCCCCGCCGCGAAACGTGAGCGGAGAGTCTTCGCAAAACGGACAATGATGGGCCCCCGGTCTAAACCCTGACGCATGGGTACGACATTTCTGTGCGGTGGCGATGTCGGTCACATTCGGGGGTGGGGTTGCGGTTGGGAGGCGCCGGAATCGATCCGGTATTTCCGGTTCGGGGTCCCGATCGTCGGACCACTGCTGGTACCGAACGTGTGAATGCGTTAGGTTGTTGGGGATCCAACTCTGTGCATACGCCGCCCTCCAGGGGCGGAGCAGCAGGATGTGAGCGATCACTTTTTACTTGAGCACCTCGACGAACGAGTCGAAAACGAGCACCCCCAAGGAGGCGCAATGACTGGCAGCGACAACGGTGCCGTTGCTATCGGGATCGACTTCGGCACCCTGTCAGGCCGGGTCGTCGTCGCTTCGGTAGCCGACGGCCGCGAGCTGGCCAGTGCCGAGCACGTGTACGAGCACGGCGCCATCGAGGAGGCCTTGCCGGGCTCCGGCGTCCGCCTCGGCCGCAGCTGGGCGCTCCAGTCGCCCAAGGACTGGGTCGACGTGCTCCGCAACGCCGTGCCCGCCGCGATTGCCGCCGCCGGTGTGAGCCCCGACCAGGTCGTGGGCATCGCGACCGACTTCACCGCGTGCACGATCCTCCCGACCACCGCCGACGGCACGCCGCTGTGCGAGCTGGACGAGTTCAGCGACCGCCCGCACGCGTGGCCGAAGCTGTGGAAGCACCACGCCGCGCAGGGCCAGGCCGACCGCATCAACGCCGTCGCCGCCGAGCGCGGCGAGTCCTGGCTGCCCCGCTACGGCGGCAAGATCTCCTCGGAGTGGGCCTACGCCAAGGGCCTCCAGCTCCTGGAGGAGGACCGCGAGGTCTACGACCGCGCCGAGCGCTGGATCGAAGCGGCCGACTGGATCGTGTGGCAGCTGTGCGGCCAGGAGACCCGCAACTCCTGCACCGCCGGTTACAAGGGCATCGTGCAGGACGGCGAGCGTCCCTCCCGCGAGTACCTGGCCGCGCTCAACCCCGACTTCGCCGACTTCAACGCCAAGATGGAGCACCCGCTGCTTCCCCTGGGCGACAAGGCGGGCGAGCTCACCGCGCAGGCCGCCGAGTGGACGGGCCTGAACGCGGGCACTGTGATCGCCGCCGGGAACGTCGACGCGCACGTCACCGCCGCCTCCGCGAAGGCCGTCGGCCCCGGCCAGATGGTCGCCATCATGGGCACCAGCACCTGCCACGTCGTCAACGGCGAGAACCTGACCGAGGCCCCGGGCATGTGCGGCGTGGTCCGCGACGGCATCACCAAGGGCCTGTGGGGCTACGAGGCCGGGCAGTCCGGTGTGGGCGACATCTTCGCGTGGTTCACCAAGAACGGCGTCCCCGGCGAGTACACCGCCGAGGCCGACAAGCGCGGCATCTCGATCCACCAGTACCTGACCGAGCTCGCCGAGGGCCAGGCCGTCGGCCAGCACGGCCTCGTCGCGCTCGACTGGCACTCGGGGAACCGCTCCGTCCTGGTCGACCACGACCTGCACGGCGTCATCCTCGGCCTGGGCCTGCAGTCCAAGCCCGAGGACATCTACCGGGCGCTGGTCGAGGCGACCGCGTTCGGCACCCGCATGATCGTCCAGACCCTCGTCAAGGCGGGCGTCCCGATCAACGAGTTCGTCGCCGCGGGCGGCCTGCTGAAGAACAAGTGGCTCATGCAGACCTACTCGGACGTGCTGCGCATGCCGATCACGGTCCTCACCTCCCAGCAGGGCCCGGCCCTGGGCTCGGCGATCCACGCCGCCGTCGCGGCGGGCGCCTACCCGGACATCGTCGCGGCCGCCGAGGCCATGGGCAAGGTCGAGCGCAACGCCTACGTCCCCGACGAGGCCCGCGCCGACGCCTACGACGAGCTGTACGCCGTCTACGAGGAGCTGCACGACCACTTCGGCCGCGGCGGCTCCCGCGCACTGCACACGCTGCACAAGATCGCCACGGAGGCAACGAAATGACGTTCAAGACGACTGCGGCCGTCGAGGAGATGAAGGTCAAGGTGTGCAACCTGCACGCCGAACTCCTGCGCTGGGGCCTGGTGACCTGGACGAGCGGGAACGTCTCGGGCCGCGTCCCGGGCACCGACCTCATCGTCATCAAGCCGAGCGGCGTCTCCTACGACGACATGAAGCCCGAGCTCATGGTCGTGACCGACCTGGAGGGCAACATCCTCGACGGCGACCTCGCGCCCTCCTCGGACGCTGAGAGCCACAACGTGGTCTACCAGGAGATGCCCGAGGTCGGCGGCGTGGTCCACACGCACAGCCCGTACGCGACCGCGTGGGCCGCGCGCGCCGAGCCGATCCCGTGCGTCATCACGGCGATGGCCGACGAGTTCGGCGGGGAGATCCCGCTGGGCCCGTTCGCGCGCATCGGCTCCGACGCGATCGGCAAGGGCATCGTCGAGACCCTGCGGGGGCACCGCTCCCCGGCCGTGATCATGCAGAACCACGGCGTGTTCACGATCGGCAAGGACCCGAAGTCCGCCGTGAAGGCCGCCGTCATGGCCGAGGACGTGGCGCGCACCGTCCACATCTCGCGCCAGCTCGGCGAGCCGGTCCCGATCCCGCAGGCGGACATCGACAAGCTCTACGACCGCTACCAGAACGTCTACGGCCAGCAGCCGTCCTCCAAGGAGCAGTAAAGCAATGACTAAAGAACTCTGGTTCGTCACCGGCAGCCAGCACCTGTACGGCCCCGAGGCCATCGAGCAGGTCGCCCAGAACTCGGCCGACATCGTCGCCGGGCTCGACGGTGCGGCCGCGATCCCGGTCAAGGTCGTCGCGAAGCCGGTGCTGACCACCCCGGACGAGATCCGGAAGGTGCTGCTGGAGGCCAACGCCTCGGACTCGTGCATCGGCGTGATCGCGTGGATGCACACGTTCTCGCCCTCGAAGATGTGGATCTCCGGGCTCGGCGTGCTCCAGAAGCCGCTGCTGCACCTGCACACGCAGCACAACCGCGACCTGCCGTGGGCCGACATCGACATGGACTTCATGAACCTGAACCAGGCCGCCCACGGCGACCGCGAGTTCGGGTACATGCTCACCCGCATGCGCCACCGCCGCAAGACCGTCGTGGGCCACTGGGCCGACCCGCAGGTCCAGGAGCGCGTGGGCAACTGGTCCCGCGCCGCGCTGGGCTGGAACGAGGCCCAGAACCTCAAGCTGGTCCGCTTCGGCGACAACATGCGCTACGTCGGCGTCACCGAGGGCGACAAGACCGAGGCGCAGATCAAGCTTGGCGTCGAGGTCAACACGTACGGCGTGAACGAGCTCGTCGAGCGCGTCGCGTCCATCGAGGACAAGGCCGTCGACGACCTCGTCAAGGTCTACGAGGCCGACTACGACGTGGTGCCGGAGCTGCGCGAGGGCGGCGACCGCCACGAGTCGCTGCGCGACGCGGCCCGCATCGAGCTGGCCCTGCGCTCGGTCCTGGAGGAGCACGGCGCGAAGGCGTTCACGGACACCTTCGAGGACCTGGGCGCGCTCAAGCAGCTCCCGGGCATCGCGGTGCAGCGCCTCATGGCCGACGGCTACGGCTTCGGCGGTGAGGGCGACTGGAAGACCTCGATCCTGGTGCGCCTCATGAAGGTCATGGCCACGGGCCTGGAGGGCGGCACGTCCTTCATGGAGGACTACACCTACAACCTGGGCGCGGAGTCGCCGCAGATCCTCGGCGCGCACATGCTCGAGGTCTGCCCGACGATCGCCTCTGAGAAGCCGAAGGCGGAGATCCACCCGCTCGGCATCGGCGGCAAGGAGGACCCGGTCCGCCTGGTCTTCACCGCCCCGCCCGGCCCGGCGATCTGCGTGGGCATGATGGACCTCGGCACGCGCCTCCGCTTGGTGGCCAACGAGGTCAACACGGTCGAGCCCGACGAGGACCTGCCGAACCTGCCGGTGGCGCGGGCCGTGTGGGAGCCCCTGCCGGACCTCCAGACCTCGGCCGAGTCCTGGCTCACCGCGGGCGGGCCGCACCACACCTCGTTCACGCAGGCGTTCGGCCGCGAGGTCCTGGAGGACTTCGCCGAGATCTCCGGCCTCGAACTGGTCGTGATCGGCGAGGGCACCAACGCCCGCGAGTTCAAGCAGGAACTCCGCTGGAACCAGGTCTACCACCACCTCGAGGGCGGCATCTAGCAAGCGCAGCAAGCGAATCGGTCGGCGATCCGCTAGCAGACCGTAGAGGGCGGGACGGGCCTACCGTTCCGCCCTTGCGGTTCTGTCGACTCGGTCAGCGCCGCCGCAGCATTGACGGCAGCGTTGCGATCGCCAGCCAGATGAACGAGAGCAGCGGCAACACCACTACCGCGAGGATTGCGGCTCCCGGCACGATGAAGCAGAGGATGGCTTCGCCCTTGGCATCACTCAGCTGTTCGTCGAGGGAGACTTCGCGTCCGTATTGTCCGCCAGCTGAAACCTCATGACACGAGACCTGCTCGGAGGGGACGCAATCAACCTTGGGGTGCTCGAAGTGGTAGAGGCCGGCCAAGAGGAGGATAGTTCCGATCCCGGCGAGGGCAAGCCAGACAACGACGAACCGGACCATTGTTCTCGAGTTCTCTGCTCGCTTGGTCATGTTCGTCTCCCGCTCTGCGCCCCAACGGCTTCAGAGTACGAAGTTTCCTGAAAAGAGCAAGTGATGAGCTGAGACTTCTTCGGTCTCGGAAGGCTGCCCGCACCCCCGGCGTTTCGCGCGGCCTCGAGTCAGCCCAGCCTTCGTGCCCCGCTCAGCTTCGGCTTCCCAGGCGGTCCTTCACCCACTCCGCTCGCACGATCGCGTCCCAGGCGATCTCGGCGGCGCCCGTCAGCGGACCCGCTTCGCCCACGGTGCCCGGCACGATCTTCGGCGGCTCGTCGCGGCGGAACGCCATCAGGCCTTCGCGGCAATGATCCTCGATCAGCCCGCGCCGCAACCGGATCAGGTCCACGCCCATCCCCGACAGGCTGATCGCCTCCGGGTCGAGGGCGTTCGCGAGCGCCCCGAGGCCTTTGCCGAGCGCGGCCGCGTTGTCGTCCAGGGCCGCCGCCGCCTCAGGTTCCCCGGCTTCCGCGCGGCGCAGTATCTCTTGCGCCAGTTCGCGTCCGGTGCCGAAACCCGGCTCCTTCCCGAACCGCCGCACGAGCGCGTTCGCGCCCACGTCGAGGCTCCAGCAGCCGCGCACCCCGCACATGCACTCCAGTGCGGACCCGGTGAGCGGCATGTGCCCGAACTCCCCGGCGATGTTGTGCCCGCCGCGCTGCGCGTCGCCCGCAAGGAGGAGGGTGCCGCCGATGTCGAAGTCGATGTGGAAGTGCAGCGCGGTTCCCATGCCGCGCAACGCGCCCCGCCGGGATTCGGCGAGCCCGGCGAGTCGTGCGTCGTTGTCGATCACCGTGGGGGGCCAGTCGTCGCCGATGACGTCGTTGAGTTCCACCTCGCCCCAGCCGAGGTGCGAGATGTGCAGCCGGTGGCCGTCGCGGATCGGGCCGGAGGTCGCGAAACCGAGCATCGCCAGGCGCGGCGTCTCGTGCCGCGCGACGGCGGCGCGGATCTGCGTGAAGACGTTCGGGGTGCGGTCGTGCTCGCCGGTCTCGAGCTCGGTGATCGCGCCGCCGAGCCCGACTGAGGCGAGCGTCCACGTGTCCTCCCGAAAGTCCACCGCAAACGCCACGGGCCCTTCGGGATGCGGGACGAGGAGGGTCGTGGGCCGCCCGCGTGCGCCGCTTTCGGCGGGGACCTCGTGGAGGAGGCGGACCTGTTCGAGTTCGCCGACGAGCGCGGCGGCGGTGTTGCGGCCGATGCCGAGCAGCCGGGCGGCCTCGGCCCTGGTGAACGGCTCTGCGGCGTCGTGGACGGCGCGCAGCAGCCGGACCTGGTTGTGGACGCGGAGGTCGGCGCTGGTCATCGTCTGGGGCATGCAGGGATTATGCCAGCCGCCCGGAAATGTTTGTGCACAGCTTGAACATAATCCTTGACGATCACGCCTGAGCCTTGTTATGTTCTTATCGAGAACAAAAGAGCCGCCCCCGACCGCGAGGACCCCGCTGTGCCCACCGCAACGAAACCCCAGTACCCGCCCGCCCTGCGCCGCGCCCGCATCGGGCTGCACGGCGCCTTCGCCACCTCCGGCTTCGTCATGGGCGCCTGGGCCGCCTCGCTGCCCGGCATCGACGCCCGCCTCGGCCTCGGCGAAGCGAGGCTCGGCACCGCGCTCCTGCTCATCCAGCTCGTCGGCCTCGGCTCGATGGTCCTCGCGGGCCGCATCGCCGACCGCGTGACCAGCCGGAAACTGCTCCTGTGGACCGCGCCCGCCACGCAGCTCGTGCTCATCGCCCCCGCACTCGCCCCGAACTACACGTCGCTCCTCGCCTGCGCGGCCCTCTACGGCGTCGGCGTCGGCTTCATCGAGGTCGGCATCAACGCCCACTCGGTCGAGCTCGAACAGCGCTACGGGCGCCCCATCATCTCCGCTTTCCACGGCCTGTGGAGCCTCGGCAGCGCCCTCGCGGGCGCCGCCACCGCCGTCGCCCTCGGCATCGGCTTCGGCGGCCAGACCGTCCTCATCGCCCTGGCCCTCATCAGCGCGGTCGCCATGGCCGCCTTCACACGTCCGCTGCTGCCGCCCCCGGGTCGAGACAACTCCGGCGGCAGCAGCGGAGCCCCCGTCCGCCGCATCGGCGCGCTGCTCCTCGCCGCGCTGTTCGTGCTCGGCCTCGGTGGGCACCTCATCGAGTCCGGCGCGATCGACTGGGCGAACCTCCACGCCGCCAACGTCCTCGAAGCGGACGACGCCCTCGCGCCCCTCTCCTACACCGTCTTCGCTGTCGCCATGACCGTCTTCCGGCTCTTCGGCGACCCCATCCGCGCGAAGCTCGGCCCCGGCACCACGCTCCTGTGGGCCGGAACCACGGCCACCGCCGGATACGTCCTCGTCCTTGTCTCGGGCACGTCTTTCGGAGGCGCAGTCGGCGGTCTCCCCCTCGCCTGGGCCGGCTGGCTCCTCGCCGGGAGCGGCATCGCCATCATCGTCCCGGTCCTGTTCAGCGCCATCGGCGAAGCCGGAGGGACGCCCTCGAACGTCGCCCTCATCTCCATGTCCGGCTCGACCGGGCTCCTCATCGGCCCGGCTGCGATCGGCTACATCGCCGAGGCCACGAGCATCACGGCCGGGCTCCTCGTCCCCACGGTCCTGGCAGCGTTCGCCGCCTTCGCCGGGCCGCTCACCCTCCGCCGTCTCTTCAAGGACCGGGAGCCGCAGGCCGCCAAGGAGACCGCCTCGCTCGCATCGTGACTTTGCTCCAACACCGGCCGGACCCGTCGTGAACACGACGGGTCCGCGCGTATAGTTGCCAGCGCAGAAGGGGAGTAGCTCCCAACGCTGCGGTCGACATACTGGCTCTCGAGCCCGGCCGCACGGCCTCGGCTTCCGGGGCGAGCGAGACCTTCGACCAAGGCCGTACGGCCGGGTCGAGGTTCGCGACTGCCCTCCTCCCGGCGTGAACACTGGGAGGATCACCCTCAATGGACGCATTGCTCATCGCCGCAGGCATCGCCTTCGGCGCCGTCTTCGTCGGCGAGATGGGGGACAAGAGCCAGCTCATGGCCCTGACGTTCGCCACGAAGTACCGGATGCGCACGGTCATCCTCGGCCTCCTCATCGCCATCGGCGCGCTCATCGGCCTCTCCGTGGGCGTCGGCGCCGCCGCCGGGAACCTCCTGCCCACCGACTGGATCCGCCTCGCCGCGGCCGTCATGTTCATCGGCTTCGGCCTGTGGGGCCTCAAACCCGAGAGCGGCGGCGACGAGGAAGAGGGCCCGATCAAGGAGCGCCGCACCGGCCTGCTCACCGTCGTCACCGCCATGTTCCTCGCCGAGTTCGGCGACAAGACCATGATCATCGCGATGGGCATGGGCTCCAGCTACAACCCGTGGGGCGTGTGGATCGGCGGCACCGCCGGGATGCTCGCCGCCGACCTCCTCGCCGTGTTCGCGGGGGCCTGGGTCGCCAAGCGCATCCCCGAGAAGGTGATCCGCTACGTCTCCTCCGGGCTGTTCCTCGTGATCGGCGTCCTGCTGGCCATCGAGGCCGTGACGGCGCTCGCCGACTAAGCTGGCGGGCATGCCGAAACCGGACGCGAACGCGGACACCGCCGTCATCTACACCGACGGGGCGTGCTCCGGCAACCCCGGCCCGGGGGGCTGGGGGGTCTACTACCAGTGGGGCGGGCACGAGAAGGAGCTGTACGGCTCCGAGAAGGGCACCACGAACAACCGCATGGAGCTCATGGCCGCCATCCAGGCCCTGGAGACCCTCAAGCGCCCCATGGACGTCGTGCTCTACACCGACTCCTCGTACGTGCGCAACGGCATCACGTCGTGGATGAACGGCTGGAAGCGCAACGGCTGGATCAACTCCAAGAAGGAGCCGGTGAAGAACGCCGACCTGTGGCGCCGCCTCGACGAGGCGGCCGCCCGCCACACGGTCGACTGGCGCTGGGTCAAGGGCCACGCGGGCGACCCGGGCAACGAGCGCGCCGACCGCCTCGCCTGCAAGGGCCGCGACGAGGCCGCCGGGCGCCGCTGAGCCCGCTTATTCCCCTCGGGGGTGGCTGCGGGCTCCCGACGGCCGCTATCCGGCCCGTTTGCCCGCTCGCTGCGTTGTCGGCCCTCCCGATACAACACCGGTATCGGGAGGGCCTTCCGCCTTGCGAGCGAACAAACGGACTCGGATACCGACTCGCCGGGAGCCCGCAGCCACCCCCGCGCCGCGAACTCCACACCGCACCCGGCCCCCGCTCCCCGGCCACGATGAGAATGGAACAATCAGCACCATGAGCGACCAGGTACCGTCACGATTCTCCGGAGGCGTCGACCTCAGCACCCTCGCGGCCGCCGCCCAGCAGCAGGCCGCGCAGGCCCAGCAGGGCGGCCTCCCCAGCGGGGGCGTCCTCGCGATCGACGTCACCGACGCGACCGTCCAGACCGAGGTGCTCGAACGCTCCCTCGACGCGCTGGTCGTCGTCGCGTTCTGGGCCGACCAGGTGCCCGAGAGCCTCCAGGTGCGGGACGTCCTGCAGCGCCTCGCGGCCGAGGCCGGGGGCGCGTGGGTGCTCGCGAAGGCCGACGTGCTGCAGAACCAGCAGCTCGCCGCCGCCCTCCAGCTGCAGTCGCTGCCCGCGGTCGTCGCGCTCGCGCAGGGCCGCCCGCTCGACCTGCTCCAAGGCCCGCAGTCCGAGCAGGGCCTGCGCCAGTGGATCGGCCGCGTCACCCAGGCCGCCGGGCTCGACGTGCCGCAGCCGGTCGACCCCGAGCTCGCCAACGCCGAGAACCTCATGGTCGACGGCGACCTGGACGCCGCCGAGGCCGCGTACGACAAGTACCTGAAGAACCACCCGGCGTCCGGCGAGGCCGAGGCCGGGCTCGCGCAGGTGCGGATGCTGCGGCGCGTGGGGGCACTGCCCGACAACGCCGTCGCCATCGCCGACGCCGACCCGAACAGCATCGACGCGGCCCTCGCCGCCGCCGACCTCCAACTGCTCTCCGGGCAGGCCGAGGCCGCCTACGAGCGGCTGATCGCGCTCGTCGCCAAGAACTTCGGCGACGACCGCGAGCGCCTGCGCAAGCGCCTCGTCGAGCTGTTCACCGTCGCCGGGACCGACGACCCTGCGGTCGCCAAGGCCCGCCGCAAACTCAGCGCCGTCCTCTTCTAAGACCAAGCGCCGCAAGACGAAACGGACCTCCGCGCCACACCGTGGCGCGGAGGTCCGGCCGTTCGGTGGACCTCCGGAACTGGTGCCGGGGCGGTCGGCTGTGACAAGCTGGTGTGCAGTGTGGGAGGTGAGCGTTGCCAGCGACTCGGACGAGACGCATCGCGGTCCTCGACGCGCCCTCCAACCTCGGGCTGCGCCCGCCCACCCCCAGCACCGTGCCCGGCTGCGCGAAAGCCCCCGGCGCCCTGCGCGACCACCGGCTCCTCGCGCGGCTCAACGCCGTCGACGCCGGATGCCTCACCCCGCCCCGCTTCGACGCGTCCCAGTGGCGGCCCGGCGACGGCGTCGGCCAGGCGAAGGCCATCGCCGAGTACACCCGCCGCCTCGCCGACCGGGTCGAGCGGCTGTGGCAGGAGCGGCGCTTCCCGCTCGTCCTCGGCGGCGACTGCTCGATCCTCCTCGGCACGGTGCTCGCGGCCCGGCGCCGCACCGAACGCGACCGGCAGGACCGCGGCCTGGTCTTCATCGACGCCCACTCCGACTTCCGGCACCCCGGCAACTCGCAGTACGTGGGCGCGGCCGCCGCCGAGGAGCTGGCGCTCGCCACCGGCCGCGGCCAACCGGACCTGACCGACATCGGCGGCCTGCGCCCGTACGTCGACACCGACCACCTCGTGGTGCTCGGCCTGCGCGCGGACGACCCGCACCGCGTCGAGCTCGAAGCCTCCGGCGTCGCCATGCGCACCGTGCCCGCGCTGCGCGCCAACGGCGTCGGCCGCTCCGCCGAGTGGGCCCTGGACTCCCTCGGCGACGTGGCGACGTTCTGGCTCCACGTCGACACCGACGTCCTCGACCCCTCCGTGATGCCCGCCGTCGACGGCCCCGCGCCCGGCGGGATCTCGCTCGGCGAACTGAGCCAGATCATCACCACGTGCGCCGCCGACGACCGGTGCGCAGGCATGGACCTCACCGTCTTCGACCCCGACTACGACCCCGACGGCGAGTACGCGAAGGCCCTCACCGACCTCCTCGTGGAAGCCCTCCAGTAACCGCGGGAAGAACCCGAAACCGCTGAACCGCCGCGCCGATTCCAGTACTGCTATTGGGAGCACCTGGAGGAGGAGCGCACATGGCATCGAGACCGGCGGACGCGGCGGCACGCCGCAACCGGGTGTTCGCGCTGCTTCTCGCCGCGTGCCTGCTCGCGCTCGGCGCGGTCGCGTTCGCGCTGCTCAGCCGCGGCACCGGGACCGACCCGGTCTACATCGCCGTCGCCGGGAACATCGACGACTCGGGCCAGAACAGCCACGTCGAATCCGACCTCCTCCCCGGCGTGCGCATCGCCGTCGACAAGGTCAACGCCGCAGGCGGGATCGACGGCCGCCACGTCGAACTCCTCGCCTACGCCGACGGCGACGACCCCCTGCGCGCCAAGGCCAACGCCGAGACCATCGCCGCCGACGACCGGATCGCCGCCGTCATCGGCCACACCAGCACCGCCGCCTCGATGGCCGCCTACCGCGCCTACGCCAACGCCGGCCTCCCCGTGATCAGCCCCGTCGTCACCAGCGACGCCCTCACCGCCGACCGGCCCTGGTACTTCCAGGGGATCTTCGACGACAGCCAGCAGGGCATGTTCCTCGCCGCCTACATCGCGAGCGTCCTCGACCTCGACCGCGCGACGGTCGTCTGGGGCGACGACGGCTACGGCAGCGACGTACGCGCGGGCTTCACCTCCGCCTACCGGGGCCAGGTCACCGACCTGCCGCTCACCCTCGACAGCGCCAGTCTCAACACCCCCGGTCTCAGCAGCGGCACCGCGGCCGCGATCGACACGCTCGTCGCCCAGATCGCCGCGAACCCCGACCACGGCGCCATCGTCCTCGGCCTGCGCCCCGACGCGGCCGAGCGGATCATCCCCGACCTGCGCGCCGCGGGCGTCACCGAACCGATCATCGGCGGCAACAAGCTCAGCTCCGAGGCGTTCACCGCCGATATCCACCAGGCCCTCGTCGACCAGGACGCCACCGAAACCGAACGCGCCGCGCCCGTCTACGCCACCGCGCCCATGCTCACCGACTCCCTCACCGGCGCCGCCCTCGAATTCGTGCAGACCTTCGTGAGCCGCTACGGCTACGTCCCCGACTGGCCGGCCATCACCGGCAGCGACGCCGTCACCCTCATCGCCACCGGGCTCGCCGGAACCGACCCCGACGACACCCCCGCCGCCCGCGACGGCCTCCGCGCCGCCTGGGAGGCCATGACCCTCCCCGAGACCGCCGCAGAAGGCCTCACCGGCCCCCTCTACTTCGAGGACCGCACCCTGGTCCGCCCGGTCCGCATTGGCGTCTACAACGGCACCAGGCCCGTCTCCGCGCCCGTCCAGCTCGTCCCCTACGACCCCGCCTCCGGCCAGGACCTCGCCGCCGAACTCGCCGCGGGCGAAGCCGTCGAGTTCGAACAGGAAGTCCTCATCCCCACCCAGATCGTCAGCACCGGCTTCAACATCAACGAGATCCGCGACCTCAACACCCAGTCCGGGACGTTCACCGCCGACCTCTTCCTGTGGTTCACCTACACCGGCGGCGACGAGGTCACCGACGTCTGGTTCCCCAACGCCGCCGACAAGAACCTCGGCCTCGGCGAACCCCTGGAGTCCAAACAGGTCGGCGACACCAAATACCGGCTCTACCACGTCGAAGGCGTCTTCGAAGCACAGCTCGAGTTCCGCTCCTTCCCCTTCGACCGGCAGCACCTGCCGATCGTGCTCCAGCACCGCACCCTGCCCGACAGCGCCGTCGTCTACGTCCTCGACGCCACCGTGCGCGAGCAGACGCAGGAGGAGCGGCTCACCAGCGCCGGCGACTCCAGCAGCACCATCGACCGCATCCCCAACTGGCATGTGGACACCCTGTTCTTCCACTCCGAGACCGTCGGCACCACCGCGAACCTCGGCGACCCCGAACTGGACAGCTCCGGCATCCACTACAGCCAGTTCGTCGCGGAGATGGAGGTCAGCCGCGACGTGGGCGGCTTCCTCGTCAAGAACCTCCTGCCGCTGTGCCTGCTCGTGATGGCCACGTACGTGTCCCTCTTCCTCGGCTACGACGCCGTCACCTCGCGCGTGTCGATGGCCATCACCGGCATCCTCAGCTCCGCCGTCATGCTCAACTCGGTGACGAGCGTGCTCCCCGCGATCAGCTACACCGTCGCCATCGAGTGGCTCTACTACCTCTTCATCCTGATCTGCGTGGGCCTCCTCGTCGTCGACCTCGTCGGCTCCTCCTGGGCCGCCAAGGGCCGCAAACGCCGCCTGCGCTGGCTCACCATGGGCTCCCGAATCGCCTACCCGGTCGTAGTCCTCAGCGCCGCCGCAACCTACTGGATCGTCTTCTCCTAGAGCACTTCCAATAAATGCGTTGATCTTTCACGTTCCGACGTAGGACTATTGACCCCGCAACTCGGCGCCGGTTGTCCACAATGCCCCCTCTGAGAGGAGCCCTTCCATGTCTTTCACCGACCTCAAGTCCAAAGCGGCTCCGATCCGCCTGTGGGGCGACGTCGACGCGGTCGAACCGCAGGCGCTCGGCCAGCTCCACAACATCGCGAAGCTGCCGTGGGTCCACGGTGTCGCCGTCATGCCCGATGTGCATTACGGCATCGGCGCGACCGTCGGTTCCGTCATCGCCATGCGCGGTGCGGTCTCTCCGGCGGCGGTCGGCGTCGACATCGGCTGCGGCATGACCGCGCAGCGGACCTCGCTCACCGCCGAGGACCTGCCCGACGATCTCGGGCGGCTGCGCTCGGCGATCGAGGCGGCCATCCCGGTCGGCCAGGCCATGCACAAGAGCTCGGTCGACACCGGTCACGTCAAGACGGGCCTGCACGGCTGGCACGAGTTCTGGGCGGGCTTCGGCGAACTGGCGCCGCAGGTGGCGCGCCGGACCGAGGCGAAGGCCATGAAGCAGCTCGGCACGCTAGGTGGCGGAAATCACTTCATTGAAGTATGTCTATCTAATGACGGTGCGGTCTGGCTGATGCTCCACTCCGGTTCCCGGTACGTCGGCAACGCCCTCGCGCAGCACCACATCGAGAAGGCGAAGGGACTGCCGCACAACGCGAACCTGCCCGACCCCGACCTGGCGGTGTTCGTTTCGGACACCCCGCAGATGGAGGCCTACCGGCGGGACCTGTTCTGGGCGCAGGAGTACGCGCGGCGCAACCGGGCGATCATGATGGCGCTGTTCCGACAGGTCGTCAAGAAGAAGTTCGCGAAGGTCCGCTTCGAGCCCGAGATCTCGGTGCACCACAACTACGTGGCCGAGGAGACCCACGACGGCCAGGACCTGCTGGTCACCCGCAAGGGCGCGATCCGGGCGGGCCTGGGGGACATGGGGATCATCCCCGGTTCGATGGGCGCTTCGAGCTTCATCGTGCGCGGGCTGGGGAACGGGGACGCGTACGAGTCGGCCTCGCACGGCGCGGGGCGGAAGATGAGCCGGAACGCGGCGAAGAAGCGCTTCACGGCCGAGGACCTCATCGCCCAGACCGAAGGCGTGGAGTGCCGCAAGGACACCGGGGTTCTCGACGAGATCCCGGGCGCCTACAAGGACATCGAGGAAGTCATGGCGGCGCAGACCGACCTCGTGGAGGTCGTGGCGCGGCTGCGTCAGGTCGTCTGCGTCAAGGGCTGACCTTCGACTGGTGAAGGGCCGGACGGGAAACCGTCCGGCCCTTCGGCTTGCGCTGCGCGCATGGTCTGCTTCGTCAGCTCGCCGTCTGCTCTGCTTCGGCCGGCTCGCCGGTACGGCGCTTGCGCAGGGCGGTCCAGGCGGCTTGGAGGGCTGCGGCCACGGCGCCGACGGCGAGCACGCCGGGCGCGAATATCTCGATCCCCATGAACCCGGGCGGGACGGCGTCCGGGTCGTCGCTGTAGAACAGCCAGGGGCTGCCGATCGCGATGGCGGCGAGCAGCACTGCGCCGAATCCGTACGCGATCCGTCGGGCGGGCCGCCGCCAGGCCGCGAGCGCCAGCAGGGCGGCCGCGGCGGTGTAGACGAGCGCGAGCCATCCGGCGGGGGACTCGGGGTCGACGGCGCCGCTGATGTAGAGCGTCAGGACGAACAGCGACATCGCCAGGACCACGAGCGCGCCGGCCTCGGCGAGGAACGAGCCCGAGCCGGTGCGGGGGCGCTTCCAGACGGCCAACAGGAGCCATGCCGGGGGCATCGCCAAGAGCGTGATGAAGATCGGGGTCACGAGCGCTTCGCCGAGAGACCAGTCCGAGCCGGTCCAGATGTACCCGAACCAGGCGTAGAAGGTGAGCACCCAGCAGACCGGCGCCATGATCCACGCGGTCCGCTTCAGGACGCGGTTCCCGGCGCACAGCGCGGTGGCGACGGCCGCCCAGAGCGCGGCGAAGCAGGCGATGACGCCGAAGGCCGCGTCCATCGGCGCGACGTAGTCGTTGAAGACGCTCATTGCGACTAGTGCGACGGCGAGCGGCCCGGTGATCCAGGCGATGCGGTGCTTGGCGGCGCCGCCGGTGGTGTTCGGTGCGGTGGTCATGGGGCCAGTCTCCGGGGCCTCCACCACCGCCGGTTCGGCGAATCGGACACTGATTGTCGGTTCCCTACAACGGATCTCGGGCCTTCGCCCGGTTTGGGACCGGAATTTTCTAGGTTTCCTCCAACCGGGCGGCGGCGATGAGCGGCATGACGACCTGGTCGAGGATCTCGTCGATCACCGTCTCGGGAGCCGGGCGGCCCTTCATGAGGAAGTGCTGGGTGAGCAGGCTCGGCGCGAGGTTCACGATGCGGGGGTGGAGTGCCTCGGGCCGTACGGTGCCGTTCGCGATGCCGGTCTCGAGAATCTTGGCGAAGACCCGGATGCGGGGCTGCTCGATGGCTTCGCGCAGCCGCTCGTCCTCCTGCTCGGCGGTGGCGCGCAGTTCGCCCACCCAGCCGCGCATGGCCTCGCCTCCGGGACCGGCCTGGTTCTCGGTGATGCGGCGCATGACGTGTGCCATGTCGGCCCTGACGTCGCCGCTGGGTTCGAAGACCGTGTCGACCTCGGTGGCCTTGTAGCGGGCGGCGGCGCGGACGAGGTGCGCGCGGTCGGGCCAGCGCTTGTACAGGGACGCCTTGCCGGCCTTGGCGCGGGCGGCGATGGCCTCCATGCGCAGGTTGGCGTAGCCGACCTCGGCCAACTCCTCGAGCGCGGCCTCGAAGATGGCGCGTTCGAGGTCGCCGCCGCGTCGGCGGCTCGCTGTGGAATCGGTCACCGGGCATCCCTTCGGTAGTGAACGATGCGTTCACTAAATGCTAGCGTCAGATAAGAGACGCAGCGTTCACTCCACTGCGTCGCTCACGTCTCCGGCCGCCGGGCCCTTCGACCCCCGGCCCTCCTCCAGCAACACCCTAGGAGGCCGTCTCTTGACCGCCGCAACCGCCGCTCCGGCGCCGATGACCCACCGCGAAGTCCTCCGGGCGCTCTCGGGCCTGCTCATGGTCCTGTTCGCAGCCATGGTCTCCTCCACTGTGGTCTCCGTCGCGCTCCCGCAGATCGTGGGCGACCTCGAAGGCACGCAGTCCCAGTACACGTGGGTCGTCACGGCGACCCTCCTGGCGAGCACCGCCTCGACGCCGGTGTGGGGCAAGCTCGCCGACCTGTTCGACAAGAAGCGCCTGCTGCAGGTGGCGATCGGCATCTTCGCGACCGCCTCGCTCCTGTGCGGCCTGGTCGAGAACACGGGCCAGCTCATCGCCCTCCGCGCCGTCCAGGGCCTGGGCATGGGCGCGCTGCAGGTGCTCGTGCAGGTCATCATCGGCGCGATGGTGAGCCCGAAGGAACGCGGCCGCTACAACGGCTACCTCGGCGGCGTCATGGCCGTCTCCACTGTGGGCGGTCCGCTGCTGGGCGGCGCGATCACCGACACCGACTGGCTCGGCTGGCAGTGGTGCTTCTTCCTGGCTGTCCCGATCTGCGTTGCCGCGTTCGCGATGCTCTCGCGGACCCTGCACCTCGCCGAGGCCAAGCGCACCGACGCCAAAGTGGACTACCTCGGCGCGACCCTCATTGCGGCGGGCGTCAGCCTGCTGCTCCTGTGGGTCACGTTCGTGGGCAACGACTTCGACTGGATCTCCTGGCAGACGGCCGCCATGGTCGCCGGTTCGGCGGTCCTGCTCGGCGCGGCCGTGGTCGTCGAGACAAAAGTGGGAGAACCGGTCGTCCCGGTGCACGTCCTCAAGCGCCGCGACCCGGCCCTAGCCACCGTGGCGAGCCTCGCGGTGGGCATGGCCATGTTCGGCGGCGCGGTCTTCCTCGGCCAGTACTTCCAGATCTCGCGCGGCTTCTCGCCCACCGAGGCGGGCCTGCTGACGATCCCGATGATGTTCGGCGTCATGGTCGCCTCGGCCGTCGCCGGATGCCTGGTCTCCCAGACCGGGCGGGTGAAGCCGTACATCATCGCCGGGACCCTGGTCCTGACCGGCGGGTTCGCGATGCTCGCGACGATCGACCACGAGACGAACCTGGTGTTCATGGGCGCCGGCATGTTCCTCGTCGGCACCGGCGTCGGCATGTCCATGCAGAACCTCGTGCTCGTGGTCCAGAACTCGGTCCCGCTGCGCGAGCTCGGCGCCGCCTCCGGCGCGATCACGTTCTTCCGCTCGCTCGGCGGCACGGTCGGCGTCTCGGTCCTCGGCGCGGTCCTCGCCAACCAGGTCGCCGACAAGATCGCCGACGGCCTTGCCGCCCTGGGCATCCAGGCGACCGGCGGCAGCGCCAGCCTGAACCTGGACGCCATGCCCGAACCGGTCGCCGAGATCGTGCGGGCCGCCTACGGGGACGCGACCGGGCACCTGTTCCTGATCTCGGCCTGCATCGCCGCCGCCGGGTTCGTGGCCGCGCTGTTCCTCAGCCCGGTCCAGCTCCGCGAGACCGTCGACCTCGCCGAGGAGGAACCCGCCCTCGCCGGCAGCTGACCGGAACGAACACGGGCCGGGCCTGGGCATCGCGCTCAGGCCCGGCCTTCGTTTACGCCGTACACATTCTTGTGTATGGTGTAAACATGAGTTCGACTTCCGACCGGATCGCCGTCGTCGCAAAGGAACTGGTCACCGAAGGCGGCAGCGCCGCCGTCAGCATGCGCAAGATCGGCGACGCCCTCGGCCTGTCCCCGATGGCCGTCTACCGCCACTTCCCTAATCGCGAGGCCCTCCTCGCGCGCGTCGCCGACGACATGTTCACCGACGTCCACGACCGCCTCAGCCGCAAGGCGATCCCGCCCGACACCGTCGAAGCCCTCCACGGCGCCGTCGACGACCTCGTCGACCTCGCCCTCGACCGCCCCCGCCAGTTCGCGTTCATGTTCATCGAACCCCGCGAAGGCGCCCGCACCTTCCCCGGCGACTTCAGCGTCGGACGCTCCCGCCTCTTCGGCCTGCTCACCGGCATCATCGACACCGGCATCGACAACGGCACCCTCGCCCCCGCCGACTCCTGGAAGATCGGCCTCACCCTCACCGCCAACCTCTACGGCCTCGCCGCCCTCTATCAGGGCGGCCGCATCGCCCTGGACGACAACGGCTTCCGCGACCTGTGCCACGACTCCCTCGAAAGGCTCCTCAATGGCATCCTCGCTTGAACGACCCCTGCCCTGGGCACTCGGCGCCGCCGCCGCGACCGCCCTCATGTACGCGTTCGGCTTCGCCCTCGACCCCGTCTCCTGGCTCATGTGGACCGCGCCGGTCCCGCTCCTGCTCGTCCTGCCCCGCATCGGCTTCTGGACCGCCCTCCTCGCGGCCGAACTCGCCTGGCTCGGCGGCACCGCCCGCATCTGGTACTACCTCGCCGAATCCCTCGAGATGCCCGCCGTGTTCCTCATCGTCTCGGCGGTCATGTTCACCGGCATGTACACCGCCGTGACCCTCCTCTACCGGGCCCTGATCCGACGCGGACGCCACTGGTTCGCCTTCCTCGCCATGCCCTCCGGCGTCGTCGCCGTCGAATACCTCGGCTCGGTCGTCAACGCCGAAGCCGGCGGCGAATGGTGGAGCTTCGCCTACACCCAGGCCGACAACACCGCAGTGCTGCAACTGGTCGCAGTGACCGGCATCTGGGGCCTGACCTTCCTGCTCACGGCCGTCCCGACCGCCGCTGCGACCCTCCTCGCCCCCGGCATGGAACGCAAGGGCCGCATCGGCATCGCCGCCACCGCGGCCGCGTGCCTCGCCGCGACCCTCGCCTTCGGACTCGCCAGGCCCGTCGACCAGGGCGACACGATCCGCGCGGCCGCCCTCGCCCTCCCCACCGACGAGGACTCCATCCGCATCGACACCGACAAGGCCGAGGCGCTGTTCGCCGACTACCGGGCCGAGATCACCCGCCTCGGCGACAGCGACGACATCGACGTGCTCGTCCTGCCCGAGAAGACCTTCCACCTCACGATGGAAGAGTCCGGCCCCTACCTCGACCGCTGGTCCGCGCTGGCCGCCGAAGCGGGCATCGACCTGGTGTTGGGAGTCGCCTTCGACTACGGCGACGACGTGTTCAATGCGGCCGTATGGATTCCCGCCGACGGCTCCAGCATGGGGGAGTACCACAAGCAGCACCTCATTCCCGGCCTCGAAGACTGGATGACCGCCTCCGCAACCGGCCCCGAGTTCGTCGGCGAGCAGCGCTGGGCGCTCACCATCTGCAAGGACCTCGACCACACTGCGACCATCGCCGAATACGGCGACAACGACGCCGGACTCGTCCTCGCCCCGGCGCTGGACTTCACTGTGGACGGATGGTGGCACAGTCGCGTCGCCGTCACGCGAGGCGTCGAGCAGGGCTTCTCACTCGTGCGGGCCGGACAGATCGGCCTCATGACCGTCAGCGACGCCTCAGGTGAAGTCCTCGCCGAAGACGAGCGGCTGGCCGTCGCCGACGTTCCCACGGGCAACGTGGAGACGGTCTACGGCTACCTCGGGAACTGGTTCCTGATCCCGGTGCTGGTGATGCTGCTGGCAGGCATCGCCGCCGCGATCCCCGGACGCTACGACTCGATCCGGCGGATCGGGCCGGGGAGCACCGCGATGAGGCGCGCGAGGTCGTCTTTATTGGCGCCCACGGTGCTCACCCTGCGGCGGTCGCCGTTCGGCAGTTCACGCATGATGTGCCTGCCGTCGAAGTAGACGCGCTCGCCTTTCGGGGCGCCGATGCCCTTGGTGCCCGGGCCGACTGCCATGAAGACCGTGAGGGCATTGGTCTCGGTGTCGTACCGGTACCGCGGGCGGAACAGCGATCGCACGCCGCCCGCCAGGAACGCGAGGCCCGCGATGGCGAACGGCCCCATAGTCGGCACGAACGGCATCAGCAGCGACAGCGCCGCGCAAATCAGCAGCACGATACCCATGGCGCACATGACGACCGACCACCGGCGGGCGAACCGGATCACGACCTGGCGGGACACGGGCGAAGGGGAAGTATCAGGGGTGGAGGACATCACGACTCCGATGGGCGAGGAGCGGAAGGGAACCCCAGGATAGCGACTCGCCGCTCAGGATGCCCGAGAGCAGCGAAGCCGAAGCCGAATGCCGCACTCTCGCAGCCGGGTTGCTGCAGCGTCGCCGTTTGCGTTGACGCCCGCGCAACGGTCCGTGCGGTGGACTGGTCCCCTCCGGCCGGGTCCCTCCCGGCCGCGGCGAAAGGACGGACCCGATGGAGACCTTCAAGAAGGCAGCGATGTGGGCGGGCATCGCCGCCACCGGACTGATCGGCATCGTCCTGCTCGGGGGCGGCAAAGTGCAGTCGGGAACGCTCCTGATCCTCACGGCGTTCGCCATGGCGGCGCCGTTCAAGCGGCGCAGGCTGCCCCTCTGGGTCCGCATCGGACTGATTATTGCGGTGTACACCCTCGTGGCCTGGAACATCTCCACCACAGAACTTCCCGCTCCCTCAGACGGGATGACGGTGGGGTGCAGGACTGAGCACGCCGACTGGTACACGCCCACCGGGATCGAGTTCATCGACCAGCTGCAGTACATCTTCAGCGGATTCCTCGCCCAAGCGGAGCCGTCCTAGCACCGTAAAGCCCGCAACGACGAAGGCCCGGGCGCATCGCGCCCGGGCCGACTCGTGTATCCGGGGGTCAGGCCTGGGGGAGTACCGAGATGAGGCGGGCGAGGTCGTCGCGGTTCATGCCGGTCATGCTGACTTTGCGGGGGCCGCCGTTCTGGCGGGCGCGCATGACCTTCGACTTGGCCGGGTCGAAGTAGATCCGCTCGCCCTTGGGCGCGCCGTAGGAGCGCATGCGGTACCCGAAGGGGTGGAACAGTTCGAGGGCCCCGGTCGCGGTGTCGTAGGAGGCGTACGGGCGGGTGAACGAGAGGATGCCCATGATCAGCAGCAGCGGGCCGAGGATGAGCCAGACGCTGAAGCGGCCGACGAGGAGCGGCAGGGTGCCGAGCACCAGCAGGAGGCCGCCGACGACGATGTTCAAGACGGAGAGTCCGGTGCTGTACTTGACCGTGACGATGTAAGGGTTGGGCTGTGCGCTCACTGGAGTTCCTCATGGTGAATGCGGGGGCAAGGGAGCGCCAGGATATCGCACGGATGCGAGACCGGCTCAGTAGTTGTTCCACTCGGATTCGACGCGGTCGAGGATGACCGGGTGCATGAGCGTGGAGGGCTCCATGTCCATGCGGTCGCGGTCGGGCGGGAACACCTGGGCGGCTTCGATGAGTTCCGGTGTGAGGGACTGGAACGGGCCGACCGCGGTGTCGAGGCCGAGGGCCGGGGCGTCGCCGCCCGCCTGGACGAGCTGGTAGCCCCAGTCGCCGAAGCTGGGCACCGACACCCAGTACGGCGTGGGCGCGTACCCGGCCGCTTCGAGGGTGGAGCCGATGGTCCAGAACGTCTTGGGCGCGAAGTACGGCGAGCCGGACTGGACGACCATCCGGCCGGTCTCATTGAGGTGGTCGGTGGCGAGCCCGTAGAACTCGACGGAGTAGAGCTTCGCGGTCTCGGTCGCGTCGGGGTCGGGCATGTCGACGATGATGGTGTCCCACGCGCCGGTCTGCTCGCGCAGCCACGTGAACGCGTCCGCGTTGACGACGTTGACGCGGGGGTCGTTCATCGCGCCGTGGTTGAGGTCCACGAGGTCGTCGAAGTTCTGGGCGAGGTCGGTGACGGCGCCGTCGAGGTCGACCAAGGTCACGGTCTCGACATCGGGGTAGCGCAGGATCTCGCGAACCGCGAGGCCGTCGCCGCCGCCGAGGACCAGGACGTTCGCGTGCGGGCCGTTCATGGCCGGGTGCACGAGCGCCTCGTGGTACCGGTATTCGTCCACAGAGGAGAACTGCAGGTCGCCGTTCAGGTAGAGCCGCAGGTCCTGTTCGCCGAACGGCGACGCGGCCTCGGTCATGACGATCTGCTGGTACTGGCTGTCCTCGCTGTACACGATCGGTGCCGCGTACAGCGCCTGACGCGCGTTCGCCTCGAACCGGTCGGTGTACACGAACGCCGCGACGAGCAGCACCGCCGTCAACCCGGCGACGAGCGTGAGGAGCTGCTTGGCGGCCTTCGCGAGGTCGTCCTTGAACAGGATCCACACCAGCAGCACCCCGGCCACGGCGTTCACCGCGCCGACGATCAGGGCGCCCTGGATCTGCCCGAAGAACGGCAGCAGCACGAACGGGAACGCGAGCCCCCCGATGAGCCCGCCCAGGTAGTCCGCCGCGTTCAGATCGGCGACAGCCGCACCGGCGGCCTGCTCCCGGATGCGTTGCAGCAGTTCCATGAGCAGCGGGATCTCCGCGCCGATCAGCAGGCCGATCGCGGCCGCGACGACCACGAGCGGCAGGCTGTACAGGTCCGTCCACGAGAACGCCGCGTACAGCAGCATCACGCTGAACCCGCCCAGGAGCGCCAAAGCGAGCTCCACGGCCGCGAACGCCAGCGCGGGCCAGCGCCGCAGCGGCTTCGCCGCGAGCGCCCCCAGGCCCATCGCGAACACCATGACCGCCAGGACGATCGACGCCTGCTTCGCGGTGTTCCCGACCAGGTAGGCGCCCAAGGTGATGAGCGCCAGTTCGTACACGAGCCCGCACGCCGACACCGCGAATGCGGTCGCGAGCAGGCCGAAGCGCGCCAGGCGGACCCGGCGCGCCGACATCACGTTCTGAGGGGCGGCGGTAGCCGTCAAGACAGCGCCATCGCGATGACCCCGCCCAGGGCGAGGTGCATCGCCGAGCTGACCCACACGGCCGGGTGCGGTTCGGCGTCGACGACGAGCGCGCCGAGCTTGCCGGGCGTGATCGCGTCGAGGATCAGGAACGCGACGGCCATGGCGCCGATCCCGATGACGCCGAACACGAACGTCGACACGACGCCCTGCACGAGGTTCCCCTCCGACGCCCAGATCGCGCCGACGACGATCAGGCCGACACCGATGAGGTTGGAGGAGAGCAGGAGCGCGGCGTTGCGGTTGCGCTGCGCCCAGATGAGCTCCCCGAGCTTTCCGGGCGTGAGCCAGTCGACGACGAAGAATCCGAGGATCATCAGGGCGATGCCGATGACGCTGTAGGCGATCGCGCCGACGACGTCGCCCCCGAACCCTCCGAGCACCTGGTTTCCAAGAGCGAACATGATGGGCTGCCTTTCCTTGTCTGGGTTGGGTTCGGGTTATTTGCCGGAGCCTGGTCCGCCGCCGCGGAACGGCGACGGCGGGGACGAGGACCAACCCCACAGGATGAACACCGAGGAGTAGTGGTTGTAGCCGCTGCGGTAGTCGTGCAGCAGGATCTTCGAGCCGCCGTTGTAGGGCGAGATGGCCACGATGTGCTTGGAGTACTGCAGGTAGTACGTGCCGCCGGAGGACCGCTCCTGGCGGGCCTCGGCGTCGTCGTCGATCGCGTCGGCGACCACGGAAGGCGACTGCGGCGACGTGTACGCCTTGCCGCCGCCCTCGTCGAGGTTCGCTGCGCGCGTGTAGTGGTCGCGGATGGTGTCCGTCGGGTTCGAGAAGTTCGTGTTCATCAGGAACACGCCACCGCAGCACAGGACGAGCACGACGATGATCGCCGTCCAGTGCTTCCAGTTCAGGCCGCGCGTCGCGGGCGGCGGTGGGGGCTGCTGCGGGTTGCTCATCGGTGGTCCTCGGATCGTCTCGACGGGGAGTCGGTTCAGCTTAAGGGCGCGGTGCCGCTAAACGGGTACCACGGTGCTGTGGGTGGTCACCACCTCGCCGTACTGCGGGTAGGTGTGGACGGTCCGCCACGACAGCGGCGCCGTCCCGGTGACCTCCAGTGCGGTGAGCGCGTCCAGGTCCTCCCCGAACACGCCCACGAGCAGGTCGGGCTCGCCTGTGCCGTTGCTGTCTCCGCCAGTGCGCATGACGGCCCGGTCCCTGAGGGACCGGACCCGCTGGCGCAGTTCGGGAACGGTGAGTTTCTCGACGGTGCACGCGTACCGGTGCCGCCAGCCGCCGACGCGCTGGCTGAACGCTTCGGGGAGGTCGGGGGCGAGGTCGTCGCGGTAGGCGAGGGTCTCGCTGATGAGGCCGTCGGGGGTGGCGACGACGGCCTGGTGGCTGGCGCCGAGGAGGCGCAGGGAGAGGCGCAGCGGCCCGGCGTCGCGTTCGAGGAGGTCGAGGACCGGCATGGACGGGGCGTCGGGCCGGAAGGTGAGCGAGGCGGCCGAGACGTCGACGAACGGCACCTCGATATGCGCTATCAGTTCGGGCTCCCTGGTCGGGGTGGGTGGCGGGGGATCAGACGTCGTCGCTCTGGTGGTAGATCGTGACCTGGTTGCGGTCCAGGGTAAGCCCCTTCGCCACTTCCCATTTGGCGTCGTCGCCGTAGGCCTCGAAGGAGAGCTTCTGGCCGTCGGGGCCGGCGTAGTCGTGGTAGCGGAGGGTACCGGTGGGGGCGAGGCCGGTGGTGGCTTCGCTCACGTACTTCGCCTTGCCCTTCTCGTCGGACCTGAACGAGACGCCTTCGTGACTGAGTTCACGCGGTCCGGGCTGGAGGTCGGTATCGGTGACCTCTTCCCACAGGACCATCTCGATGTCGGGGTCGGCTTCGACCGACAGCCAGCGCTTGACGCCGGTGCCGGTGTCGAGGAAGTGCTCGGCCCACTGGTAGTCGCCTTCGGAGAGGCGCAGGGTGCCGCGGACGGCGAGGGTCTTGCCGTAGAGCTCGACGAGGTCGGCGGCCTTGATGCGGCGGGGGTCGCCGCGGAGGACGTCGGTGTCGGCGTCGGCGAACGGGTCGGCCGGGGCGGGCTTGGCGGCCGCTTCGTTCTTGCGGTTGTTCCTGCGCCACAGCCACCAGCCGACGAGCACGGCGGCGGCGATGAGCAGGAGGATGATGACGGCGTCCATGGCGTTGGCCTTCACAGGTGGGTGCGGGATGGTTCCTTGACGTCACTCTACCGCCAAGTTGGCAATACCGGTGTAACCGCAGTGTCGTCTTGGAGCCCTACGATCCCGGTGGCTGGAACCACGATCTAGCCTGTAGACGGCCCACGACGAGGTGGGCCGAGTCGATTCGGACTGGAGATCGAGACGTGTTGGCGTTCATCGGCGACGAAGAGTTCCGCGAGACCCTCCCCGACCGGGAGGAACTGCTGGCCGAAGCGGCCAGGTTGGCCGGATCGGACGAATCGCTGGCGAGGCTGGTCGAGCTTTACTGGAGCCTCGTGTCCGACGACGATCTCGTCGGCCGCTCCGCCCACCAGCTCCTGGAGACCACCGCCCACCACCGCCGCATGGCCGAGCTGCGGGAGCCGGGCCAGGTCGCGCTGGAACTGGACTGCCCCGAAGACGCCGACGGGCCCGACGCGGCCTCGTCGACGCGGGTGGACATCGTGTGCGACGACTCCCCGTTCCTGGTGGACTCGCTGACGGGCCTGTTCAACAAGCACGGCGTCGACATCTCGGTGTTCGTGCACCCGATCGTCCCGGTCCGCCGCGACGCCGAAGGGGTGCTGCAGGAGGCCCCGGCCTCGGGCGGGCGCGCCGAGTCGTGGATGCACATCGAGACGCAGCGCGTCGCCGACGCGGCGTTCCTCGCCGAGCTCGAGGCCGACCTGCTCGAAGTGCTGTCCGATGTGGATGTCTGTGTCGCGGACTGGCAGGCGATGCGGGCCAAGGCCCTGCAGATTGCCGAGGACCTTGACCGGGCCGCCACCGGCGCCGAAGGCACCACCCCGCTGCCGGTGCCGCCCAAAGACATCGACGACACCGTGGAGCTCCTGCGGTGGCTCGCGGACGACAAGTTCACGTTCCTCGGCTTCCGGCAGTACCGGCTCACCGGTTCGGGCGAGGACGAGGCGCTGACGCCCGTGGCCGAGACCGGCCTGGGCCTGCTGCGCAAGGCCTCGACCGCGCCCCGCCCCCTCTCATCGTTCAATGTGGACGCCCGGTCGCAGATCAGCGCGAAGCGGCTCCTGGTCATCACGAAGTCGAACGCCCGCTCCACGGTGCACCGCACGTCCTTCATGGACTACGTCGGCGTGAAGACCTTCAACGCCGCCGGGGAACCCGACGGGGAACTGCGGTTCCTCGGCCTGTTCACCTCCGCCGCGTACCTCTCCAGCGTCACCGAACTGCCCGTCGTGCGACGCAAAGTGCAGGACGTGCTCGCCCGCTCGGGCGTGACCCTCTCCTCCCACTCCGGGAAGGACCTCGTCACCGCCCTGGAGACCTACCCGCGGGACGAGCTGTTCCAGGCCCGCACCGACGACCTGTACACGACCGCGATGGGCGTCCTGCGCCTCGCCGGGCGCCGCCGCCTGCGCCTGTTCGCGCGCCGCGACGTCTACGGCCGCTTCTACTCCTGCCTCGTCTACCTCCCGCGCGACCGGTACAACACCGAGAACCGCACGAAGATCGAGGAGATCCTGCGCCGCCGCCTGCGCGGCGTCGACATCAACTACGACGCCCGCGTCACCGAATCGGTGCTCGCGCGCCTGCACTTCGTCGTGCGCATCGACCCGTTCGCCGAGCACCCCCCGGTCGACGTCGAGTCGATCCAGGCCGAGCTCGCCGACGCGACCCGCTCCTGGGTGGCCGACCTCTCCTTGCAACTCGACCACCATGTGGGAGAAGGGCAGGCGCGCACGCTCTACCAGGACTACGCCCAAGCATTCCCGCCCGCGTATCGGGCTGAGCACTCGCCGATCGATGCGCTGAAAGACATCGGGAAACTGGAGATGCTGCACGAGCCGGGCGACATGGAGCTCCAGCTCTTCCGCCGCACTGGTGAGACCAACGTCCACTTCAAGATCTACTCCTTCGGAAGGCCCGTGGGGCTCTCCGAGGCCATGCCGGTCTTGCGGCACCTCGGCGTGCGGGTCTCGGAAGAACACCCGTACCACATCACACGTGCTGACGGCACGATCCACCTGCACGACTTTGGACTCGAACTGCCCGGCCAAGCCGCCGAATCGGTTCCGTCGCTGCAGATCCCGTTCGAGAACGCCTTCCAATCCGTCTGGGCAGGCGAGGCCGAATCGGACCGGTTCAACGAGCTGATCATCGCCGCCGGGCTCACCTGGCGGCAGGTCGTGGTACTCCGCGCGCTCGCGAAGTACCTGCGCCAGTGCGGATTCGTGTTCTCCCAGGCCTTCATCTCGTCCACATTGGGCGACTACCCGGAGATTGCCGCGAACCTGGTGCGGCTCTTCGAAGCCCGCTTCGACCCGCGCGTCGGCGCCGACCGCGACGCCGCCGTCGCCCGCATCGACGCGTCGCTCGCCGAAGGCCTCGCGGCCGTCCCGAACCTCGACGCCGACCGCATCCTGCGCGCGTTCCTCACACTCATCCGCTCGACCCTGCGCACCTCCTACTTCCAGCGGGCGACCTCGGGCCGCCCCAAGGAGTACGTCGCCTTCAAGTTCGACGCCCGCGCCATCGACTTCCTCCCCAAGCCCCGCCCCATGTTCGAGGTGTTCGTGTACTCCCCGAACTTCGAGGGCGTCCACATGCGGTACGGGCGGGTCGCACGCGGCGGCCTGCGCTGGTCGGACCGCAAGGAGGACTTCAGGACCGAGATCCTCGGGCTCGTGAAGGCCCAGGAGGTCAAGAACACCGTCATCACGCCCGTCGGCGCCAAGGGCGGGTTCGTGCTCAAACGCACCGAGTTCAAGGACCGCGCCGAGTTCCAGGCCGAAGGCGTGACCCGGTACCGGGAGTTCATCTCGGCCCTGCTGGACATCACCGACAACCGCGACGCCGACAACACCGTGGTACCGCCGCCGAACGTGGTCCGCCACGACGGCGACGACCCGTACCTCGTCGTCGCCGCCGACAAGGGCACGGCTACCTTCTCCGACATCGCGAACGGCGTCGCCGCCGAGTACGGGTTCTGGCTCGGCGACGCGTTCGCCTCCGGCGGCTCGGTCGGCTACGACCACAAGAAGATGGGCATCACCGCAAGGGGCGCATGGGAGTCCGTGAAACGGCACTTCCGTGCCGAAGGCCTGGACACGCAGGCGCAGGACTTCACCGCGGTCGGCATCGGCGACATGGGCGGCGACGTCTTCGGCAACGGCATGCTGCTCTCCGAGCACATCCGGCTCGTGGCCGCGTTCAACCACATGCACATCTTCATCGACCCGAACCCGGTCGCCGCCGCATCCTTTGCAGAGCGGCGACGCCTGTTCGACCTGCCCCGCTCCACCTGGGCCGACTACGACCCGACCCTGATCTCCGTGGGCGGCGGCGTGTGGGAACGCTCGGCCAAGTCGATCCCCGTCTCCGAGGAGGTGCGGGTCGCACTCGGCATCGACGCCGACGTCAAGGACCTCACCCCGCCCGAGCTCATTCGCGCGATCCTCACCGCCCCAGTCGACCTGCTCTGGAACGGCGGTATCGGCACCTACGTGAAGGCCTCGACGCAGACCGACGCGGACGCGGGCGACAAGGCGAACGACGCGGTGCGCGTCAACGGCGAGCAGCTGCGCTGCCGCGTCGTCGGCGAAGGCGGGAACCTCGGGTTCACGCAGCTCGGCCGCATCGAGTACGCCATGAACGGCGGCCCCGAAGGCGCTGGCGGGCACATGAACACCGACTTCATCGACAACTCGGCGGGTGTGGACACTTCGGACCATGAAGTGAACATCAAGATCCTGCTGCGCTCGGCCGCGCTCACCGGCCGCGTCGACCCGGGTAACCGCGACCGTTTGTTCCTGGACATGGCCGACGACGTCGCGCAGGCCGTGCTCGCCGACAACTACGGGCAGAACATGGCCCTGGCCAACGCGAAGCGCCTCGGCACGCGGCTCCTGCCCGTCCACATCAGACTGATGAAGCACCTGGAGAAGACCGTCGGCCTCGACCGCGAGATCGAGGGCCTGCCCAGCGACAAGCAGCTGAAGGAGCGGGTCGCCACGGGCACGGCGCTGACCGAGCCCGAACTCTCCGTGCTGCTCTCGTACGTGAAGATCTGGGCCAAGCGGGCCGTGCTCGACTCCGGACTGTCCGATGAGGACTGGACGACGCCGGTGCTGCGCGAGTACTTCCCTGCGCCCCTTCGCGAACCGTACGCCGACCTCATGGCCGACCACCCGCTGCGCCGCGAGATCGTCGCCACCGCGGTCGTCGGCGAGGCCGTCAACCGGGCCGGAACGACGTTCCTGTTCCGGATCGCCGACGAGACCGGCGCCGACGTCGCTGACGTCATCCGCGCGTATGTGATCATCCGCGACGCGTTCGGGCTGCCGGGGCTGTGGCGGCGGATCGAGGCGCTGGACAACCAGGTGCCGCAGGCGGCGCAGATCGCGGGCATGCTCGTGATCCGCAGGCTCCTCGACCGTGGCGTGCGGTGGCTCGTGCAGCACCGGCGCGGGACGCTCGACGTGGCCGCGGAGTCGGAGCGGCTGCGGCCGGGGCTCGCAGTGCTGCAGCCGCGGCTGCCGGAACTGCTGCACGACTCCGAGGCGGTCGGGTTCGAGGAGTTCGCCGACGAGCTGGAGGAGCAGGGCATGCCCGCCGAGATCGCGCGCGACGCGTCCGCGCCGATCTTCGGGTTCGGGCTGGTCGACGTCGTCGAGTGCGCGCGGGTGAACGAGACCGACCTCGGGGAGACCGCGGAGGTGTACTACGGGATCGCGGCGCGCGTGCACCTCGACGCGATCCTCAACGAGATCTCGGCGCTGCCGCGCACGAACCGGTGGCAGACGCTGGCGCGGTCGGCGCTGCGGTACGACCTGTACGGCGCGATGGCGGGCCTGACCGCGAGCGTGATGCTGGCGAAGCCGGGCACGGACCCGGCCGAGGCGGTCGAGTCGTGGGCCGAGCGGAACGCCGCCGAGATCGAGCGGATCCACGAGGCGACGGCCGAGGCCGCGCGGTCGGACGAGAAGCTCGCGGTGCTGTCGGTGTCCCTGCGCCAGATCAGGAGCCTCGTCGAGACCGACGGGGAGTAAGCGGGGGAGACCGGGGGTTTCGCGGGCAGGGGCAGAGCCCCTGAGCGCCGTGTCTCGGGCCCCCGGTTTACACCCTGGCATAGGGGTACGACATTCTCGGCCGACCGGCTGCGGTCAGGCGGGCCCGGCGGCGGCCGCGAAAAATGCGGCCGCTCGGCGGGGCCCGGACCGTCCGCTGGGCGTTTACCGATCACGCGTTCGGCTTTCGCGCGCTAGCTGAAGGCGTGACGTGTGGGCCCCCGTGGATAATGTGGGCTCGGAGGAGAAGGAAGTACGAATGCCGAAGAGCCACACCCCCGGGGTGCCGAAACTGCTGCGCGTCCTCAACGACCAGGCCGCGCTCAAGCTCCTGCTGGAGGACGGCCCCCAGACCCGCGCCCAGCTCGCTGAGCGGACCTCGATGTCCAAGGTCACCGCCTCGCAGATGATGGAGCGCCTGCAGACGCGCGGCCTCGTCGAGGTCGTCGGCTCCAAGTCCGGCGGGCGCGGCCCCAACGCGTCCCTGTACGCGGCCGTACCGACCTTCACGTACGTCGTCGGCGTCGAAGTGGGCCCCGTGACCACCAAGGCGTCCTGCGCCGACTTCACCGGCCGCATCGTCGGCCGCGCCGAGATCGACGTCGAGCACTCCACCGACCCGGTCGCCGTGGTCCGCCGCGTCGTCACCGACTCCGTCGCCGACGCGGGCGTCGAGATGTCGAAGGTGCAGCGGATCGTCCTCGGCACCCCCGGCGTCATCGACCCCGCCAGCGGCGACATCGGCTTCTCCTGGAACCTCCCGGCCTGGCACCGCGGCCTGCGCACCGCCCTGAACGAGGAGTTCACCCCAGCGGTCGAGATCGAGAACGACGTCAACCTCGCCTGCCTCGCCGAGCAGCGCTCCGGCGGCGCGGGCGGCGCCACCGACTTCGTGTACGCCTGGTTCGGCGGCGGCCTCGGCCTCGGCGTCATCCTCAACGGGCGCCTCTACCGGGGCGCCAGCGGCGCGGCGGGCGAGATCGGCTTCCTCCCGGTGCCCGGCGGCGACCTGCCCACCGGCGGCGTCGTCACCCGCCTGTCCAAAGGCTCCTACCAGCGCGTCATCGGCGGCGACGCCGTCCTCGACATCGGCGCCAAGCACGGCTTCGAAGCGGTCGAGCCCGAAGCGGTGCTCACTGCCGCGATCGCCGCGGGCCCGGAAGGCACCGCCTGCCTGGACGAGATCGCCCGCGGTATCGCCCTCGGCATCGTCGCGGTCTGCGTCCTCCTCGACCCCACCGTGGTCGTCCTCGGCGGACCCGTCGGTTACGCGGGCGGGCTCGAACTCGCCGGACGCGTCGCCGCCCAGACCGCCCAACTCGCCCCGGTCAACCCGAGCGTCGTCGCCGGCTCGGTCGTCGACGAACCGGTCATGCGCGGCGCGATCCTCCACGGCCTCGACGCCGTCCGCGAAAGCCTCTTCGACCAGTAGCCGAAGCGCCAAATACGCGAAACGAAACGCCGCCCGCGGGATGCCGCGGGCGGCGTTTCGTCTTATCGCTCTTCAATTCGCAGTGATATGTCACGCGGCACGCATCACACACCACCGTTCGACAACGGCGGAGCGACCGCGCTTCTAGGCCCAGTGGTACATCACGCATCACGCATTACCGCGACTGCGAGGCCGCAGTGGTACATCACGCGTCACATGGCACGCACTACTGCCCAGCGGCGGCTATGCCACGTCGCGGCGGTGGAACGCCCAGGTCGCCAGCGCAGCGAACCCGAACACGATGCCGCCCAGCAGCAACCCGGCCTCGCTTGAGGTGATGACCATGATGTCCGGCTGGGACGCCATGTAGTCCGACCAGTCCTGCAGCTCGATCCTCCCGTCGATCCACGCCGCCACCCACGTGTACAGCGACAGGCGCTCCGGGAACGCGAGCCGCATCGCCGAACTGGCGATCTGCACCAGCATCTCGCCGATGATCAGGTAACCGGCGATGATCCCGCCCGAGATCGCGGTGTGCCGCCCCAGCATCGCCAGCGACGCCCCGAGCACCGCCATGCCGACCGACAGGATCCCGGCCCGCGCGAACTTCTCCAAGTTCTCGTTCCACCACGCCGCGTTCAGGTCGCCGACCTCGCCGCGCGCGGCCGCCGTCACGTACAGCAGCCCGAACGCGAGCAGCATCAGCACGAGCACCGCCGCCGCGCACACCGCGCTGGCCGCGCCGAGCTTCGCGCCCCACACCTTCATCCGGTTCGGGTGCCACAGCAGCAGGTTCGCCATGCTGCCGCTCGACCACTCCGCGCCGATCGCCGACGAGGCGAGCATCATCATGATCAGACCCGCCACGATCGCCACGCCGATGAGCAGCAGCGGGCTCTCCTCGGCGAAGTCGAACGTGTAGACCCAGATGAGCTGTTCGGCGGTCACAGCGCCGGTCACGTCCGCGCACAGCTCCTCGTGCGACATGTCCTCGTAGTACGAGTCGTCGTCAAGCCACGCGTAGTCGGGCCCCTCGAGGTACGACTCGTCCTCGATGCACGACTGGAACTCGAAGTTCTCCTCGTTCATCATGTCGGCCTCGGACTGCGCGGCGGCCAGCTCGGCCTCCGTCGGGCCCTTGCTCGACGTCGCCCAGAACACCCCGGCCAGCACCAGCACGCCCGCCACCGCGAGGATGCCGAAGACCAGCGACAGGCGGCGGCGGGCGATCCGCCGCAGTTCGGCTTTGAACAGGTTCACTGCTCGGCCCCTTCCGGCTCGACCTCGATAGTCACGTCGCCCGCGGCGACCGGCACGGCAGGCGCCTGCGGCACCGCCACCGACTCCCCGATCTGGACGGTCTGGCCCGGCACCGGCGCGGTCCCGGTCAGCTCCAGGAACACCGACTCCAGGTTCTTCGTCTCAGTCCGCAGCTCGGACAGGTAGATACCCGCGTCGGCGAGCGTCTTCGTCACCCACGCGGGCTCCGGCGCTCCCTGGACCACGAGCCGGTCCCGGTCGACCGCGGCCGACACCGTCCGCCCCGCATCGAGCGCGCCCGAAGCGGCCGCGAGGGCCTCGGCCGCCTCCGGCAGCGAGGCCGCGTCCGGGAACCGGACGGTCAGGCTCGCATCGCCGTGCCTGGCGATGATCTCGGCGACGCTGCCGTCCACGATGCGCCGTCCCCTGGAGACGATCGTCATGGAGTCGCACAGCTGCTGCACCTCGGAGAGCAGGTGCGAGCTGACCACGACGGTCACGCCCTGCGAATGCGCCAGCCACTGCAGCAGCTCGCGCATGTGGTGGATGCCGGCCGGGTCGAGGCCGTTCGCCGGCTCGTCCAGGATAAGCAGCTGCGGCTGCTTCAGCAGCGCCTGCGCGACCGCGAGGCGCTGGCGCATGCCCAGCGAGTAGCCCTTGACGGAGGCCTTCGCCGCGTCGCGCAGCCCGACCTGCTCCAGGACCTCCTCGACGCGGGCCTTGGAGACGCCCGCGCTCTCGGCGAGCAGCTGGAGCGTCAGGCGCCCGGAGAAGTGCTTGAAGAACTGCGGGGACTCGACGACGGCGCCGATGCGGCCGACCACCTCGGGCAGGCGCTGGGGCACCTCCTCGCCGAAGATGCGCATGGTCCCGCCGTCGACGCGGATGAGACCGAGCAGGGCCCGCAGGGTCGTGGTCTTCCCGGACCCGTTGGGGCCCAGGAAGCCGTGGACCTGGCCGGCGGCGACCTCGAGGTCGAGGCCGTCCAATGCGTTGTGCGGCTGACGGAAGGTCCTCTTGTAGGTCTTCCTCAGCCCCGATATTTCGATGATGGGGGGCATCTGCTCATTCCAGTTAGGACTTGCGTGGTCAGGGTGTCCGGCCGCGCGGGGCCGGGGCGGCCGCCGTCGGGGAACGGCGTCCCTAGTGCAGACGCCGTCGGACGCGGCGCCGTTGCACGCCCCGGCGACTCGCTCCGGGACGCGGTCGGGCCGTTCGCCCGTGTGTCGTAACACCGCCGCCGAGGCCCGCCCGCGACCGGCCGCCGGGACCACGTGGTTTCATTGACCCGTGGCTCAGTCTGAACGCGTCCTCGACCTGTCCGGCGTCACCGTCCGACGCGGCGGCAACCAGCTCCTCGACGGCGTCGACTGGCAAGTCGACGCCTCACAGCGGTGGGTCGTCCTCGGCCCCAACGGCGCCGGGAAGACGACGCTGCTCAACCTAGCGGCCGCCCGCAACCACCCGACCTCCGGCGTCGTCGAGATCCTCGGCGAGCGGCTCGGCCGCGTCGACGTGTTCGAACTGCGCCCGCGCATCGGCCTCACCACCACGCAGGTCGCCGACGCGATCCCCAATGACGAGAAGGCCTTCGACGTCGTCCGCACCGCCGCCTGGGGCATGATGGGCCACTGGCGCGAGGAGTACGACCCGCAGGACGACGAGCGCGCCGCCTCGCTCATGCGCTGGCTCGGCGTCGCCCAGCTCAACGACCGCCTGTTCGGCACGCTCTCCGAGGGCGAGCGCAAGCGCGTCCTCATCGCCCGGGCGCTCATGACCGACCCGGAGCTGCTGCTCCTCGACGAGCCCGCCGCAGGCCTGGACCTGGGCGCGCGCGAAGCGCTCGTGGCGACCCTCGCCGGACTCGCCCGCGACGAGGCCGCCCCCGCGCTCGTGCTCGTCACCCACCACGTCGAGGAGATCCCGCCCGGGTTCACCCACGCGCTGGTCCTCTCCGGCGGCGGCGTGATCGCCGCAGGCCCGATCGCCGACGCGCTCACCTCGGAGACCCTCTCCAAGGCCTTCGGCCTCCCGCTCACCCTCACCGCCAACGGCAACCGCTACACCGCCACCGCCGCCTGACCCACACGGCGTGAACCACGCCACCCCAGCAGCAAACCGGCCCGAAAATGTCGTACCCCCGAGCAAGGGTTTAGCCCGATCTCATTTACGGCTCGCAAGCTTCGCCGAGGCCGGGCCCGAAACACGGCCCTCAGCGGCTCGGCTCCTGCCCTGAAAACGCGTCTGAAAGCGAGCGTGTTTCGCGCAAGCGGCTCGGACCTTGCCCGAAAATGACTGTGACTCGCGTCTGCCGGAATGTCGTACCCGCATGTCAGGGTATTTACCGGGGGCCCGAAATACGGCGCTCGAGGCCTCTGCCCCTGCCCTCGTTTTCCCCTCCCCGAGGCTGCCCTCACACGCGCAGCGCTCGTCGGCCCCGCGCAACCTCGGTTAGGCTGACCCGGTGAGATTTCGGTGGTGGCGTGCGACGGTCGTGACGGCCGTCGCCGTTTTCGCGCTCGTCTACCTCGCCGGACTGACCCGCCTCGGCGAAGCCGAAGCCGACCAGCTCCACGCGGTCCCCGTCCTCGCCGCCGACCCCACCGGTGAACTCGCGGCCCTCCGCGCCGACGCCCCCGTCACCGGCACCGACCCGGCCGCCGCCCTCGAAACCGCGCTCGCCGACCCCGCGCTCGCCGCCGCCCTCGTCGCCGCCGAACCCACCGCCGACTCCGGCGAACTCGGCGCTGCCCTCGCCGACCTCTACAACGCCGGCGGCGACCTCGACCCCCTCGACGTCAACGCCTTCTTCACCGGCCTCGGCGAAGACGCCACCGACTGGCTCGCCGTCCTCTACCCCACCGTCGTCGCCGAGATGCCCGGCGCGCCCTTCGACGCTCGCATCACCGCCAACCAGCTCATCCTCCAGGCCACCACCGCCGCCTCCACCGCCTACGACAGCCCCCCAAGGCCATGGACCGACGAAGCCGAACGCCCCGCACGCGAAGAACTCCAAGCCCTCGTCGGCACCGACCGCCAGTTCCTCTACCTCGACCCCTACAACAACAACGGCGACGGCTCCTGGATCGAGGTCGTCGGCGACCTCGACACCGCAGCCAACGTCGCCGTCCTGGTCCCCGGCGGCTCCGCGGTCCTCTCCAGCGAGAACTTCGAGCTCTACTACAACCGCGCCAAGTCCTTCGTCGACGCCGCCGACGGCGAACTCGCCATTGTCGTCTGGGCCGCCGCCTCCTGGCCCTCCGGCTGGATCGAGGAATCCTGGGCCTCCTGGTCCCAGGTCGCCGCCGAGAGCCTCGCCTCCTTCACGTTCGACCTGCGCAACCAGATCGGCGACGACACCCCCCTCACCCTCGCCGGGCACTCCTACGGCGGCGCCGTCATCGGCTACGCCGAAACCTACGACGTCGCCGCCGACCAGGTCCTCCACATCGCCTCCGCCGGCATGGGCAACGACGTCTACAGCCCCGCCGACTACACCGAGCCCTGCCGCCCCCGCTACTCCATCACCGGCCCCGGCGACCCCATCTCCTACGTCCAGGGCATGCCGTACGTGCCGCTCCTGGGCCACGGCGCCGACCCCGACGACTTCCCGGGCAACCGCAACCTCGTCACCGGCAACCTCTCCGACGACCCCGGCGCCGTCGACGACTACGGCCTCAGCCTCGCCGACCAGGGCATCTCCGGCAAACCCGTCGAAGGCGTCCACTCGCACTCCGAGATCTTCTACCCCGAGTCCGACGCCTGGAACAACATCCTCAAGGTCCTGCTCAACCAGACCCCCGAACTCGCCGACGAGCAGCCCGAAGCCTACGAAGGCTGCTCCTAGCCCGGGCAACGCGAAACGGGCGCGGCCCACGGCCGCGCCCGTCCCGTACAACCTCTGCCTAGTCGCGCTCCAGCAGCAGACCCAGGTGCTTCTCCACCACCGGCAGCACCTCTTCGACGGTGACCTCGCGGCCCAGCTCCTGCGACAGGCTCGTCACGTCAGCGTCCGTGATCGCGCACGGCGCGATCCGCTCCCAGTAGCTCATGTCCGGGTTGCAGTTCAAAGCGAACCCGTGCATCGTCGTCGCCCACCGCACCCGCACGCCGATCGCGCAGATCTTCCGCTCCGGACCCTTGTCGTCCTCGGGCAGCCACACGCCGGTCCGGTCGTGCATCCGCCCGCGAGCCGAGGTCACCCCGAACTCGTGGCACACCGCCGCGATCGTGTCCTCCACCCGCCGCACATAGCCGACCACGTCGACCTTGTTGCGCATCTTCATGATCGGGTAGCCGACGATCTGCCCCGGCCCGTGCCACGTGATCTGGCCGCCCCGGTCCACCGTCACCACCGGCGTCCCGTCCTGCGGCAGCGCCCACGTCTCCGTCCGCCGCCCGGCGGTGTACACGCTCGGATGCTCCAGCAGCAGGACCGTATCGCCGACCTCGTCGTCGATCCGCCGCTGCTGCAGCTCCTTCTGGTAGTCCCAGGCCTCCTGGTAGTCCACCAGGCCCCGCCGCTCGACGGTGATCTTCCCGCCTGCGGCGCTCACGGTTCCCACGGTTGCGGTCATGGATCGACACTAATCCCCGCACCGCCCCCGCGGCCACCGGACGCCGTTTGCGTCACGCTTGTTCCAGTGCCGGGTCGCACCCGTTATGCGCCAGTCGTTCTTTATGATGCTGTTACTTAATTGCCGACTAGTTGCGGCTCTGGCCGCCCCGCTAACCGCGCGTGAGCTGTCACACTACTATTTCCAGGTAATCAAGACAATCCGCTCGCCCAGCGCCACTCGAGGGTTGCACGACAACAGGGACACGAATGGAAGCAACGCAGCCGAAGACACCGATGGTCAGCATCTCCGGCGTCAACAAGCACTTCGGAGACCTGCACGCGCTCAAGGACATCGACCTGACCGTGGAGGACGGCGAGGTGGTGGTCCTCATCGGACCCTCCGGCTCCGGCAAGTCCACCCTGTGCCGCACGATCAACCGGCTCGAAACCGTCGACTCCGGCGACATCACCGTCGGCGGCAAGCCGCTCCCGGCCGAAGGCCGCGCGCTGGCGCACCTGCGCGCCGACGTCGGCATGGTCTTCCAGCACTTCAACCTCTTCGCGCACCTGACCGTGCTGCAGAACATCACCCTGGGGCCGATCAAGGTGCGCCGCACGCCGAAGGCGAAGGCCGAGGCGCGCGCCCGCCAGCTCCTGGAGCGCGTGGGCCTGTCGGGGAAGGCTGACGTCTACCCGTCGCAGCTCTCGGGCGGCCAGCAGCAGCGCGTGGCGATCGCCCGCGGCCTGGCGATGGACCCGAAGCTCATGATGTTCGACGAGCCGACCTCCGCGCTCGACCCCGAGATGATCAACGAGGTCCTCGACGTCATGCAGGACCTCGCCCGCGAGGGCATGACGATGGTCGTGGTCACCCACGAGATGGGGTTCGCGCGCCGCGCGGCCAACCGGGTCGTGTTCATGGCCGAGGGCCAGATCGTCGAGACCGCCGCGCCCGACGAGTTCTTCGACAACCCGCAGACCGAGCGCGCCCAGGACTTCCTGTCCAAGGTCATGACCCACTAAAAGCAACAGCACCACCACACTGTCGCCCCCTTGAGGAAAGGAAACACCTATGCGCACGTTGAAGAACTCGCGCCGCACCGCGGTCGCGGCAGCGGTCGCCGCCGTGGCCATGTCCCTGGCAGCCTGCTCCGGTGAGGCCAGCCAGAACCAGGAGGAGCAGGAGGAGCTCCAGGAGTCCGTCGGCGACTACTCGCTGACGCAGGCCGAGAGCATTCCCGACGGCCTCATCAAGGACATCCAGGACAAGGGCAGCATCACCGTCGGCGTCAAGTTCGACCAGCCGCTCATCGGCCAGAAGAACACCGCGACCGACAAGATCGAGGGCTTCGACGCCGAGATGGCCCGCCTGCTCACGCAGTACATCTTCGGCTCCGTGGACGAGGAGGGCGACGACGCGAACCTGAAGTTCGTGGAGACCACCTCCCAGAACCGCGAGACGTACATCAACGACGGCACTGTCGACGTGGTCATCGCGTCCTACTCGATGTACCCCGAGCGGCTCGAGAAGTTCGACTTCGCCGGCCCGTACTTCGAGACCGGCCAGAACGTGATGGTCCAGGCCGCCAACACCGACATCAACTCGGTGGCCGACCTCGCGGGCAAGGACGTCTGCATCGCCGAGGGCTCGGGCTCGATCGACAACCTCGCCGCTGAGAACCCCCAAGCGAAGATCACGCCGCTCGCCGACTACGCGGCGTGCGCGCAGGCGCTCGAGAACGGCCAGACCGACGCGGTCAGCACCGACGAGACCATCCTGTACGGCTTCACCGTCGACAAGCCCGACACCTACCGCGTCCTGGACTCGTCGAACATCTTCACCGAAGAGCCCTACGGCGTCGGCATGAAGCTCGGCGAGACCGACGCGCGCCTGTTCGTCGACGACATGATCGAGGCGATCACCGCCAACGGCGACTGGCAGAAGGCGTTCGACCTGACCTTCGGCGCCGCCGGCATGCCGACGCCCGCGGCCCTGCCCGTCCCGGACCGCTACGAAGCCAAGTAACCGGTAGCCCGATACCGTTCGGCGGGGGGGGGGGGGGGGGGGGGGGGGGGGGGGGGGGGGGGGGGGGGGGGGGGGGGGGGGGGGGGGGGGGGGGGGGGGGGGGGGGGGGGGGGG